>JAAYLV010000034.1 GCA_012521755.1 Bacillota bacterium
CGCGGCCCCCCTGGGCCGCGTCCTTTCTATTTGTCGGCCATCACGGCACTATAGGTTCTGTAGCCGCCATTTAGGTTGAAGACGGACTTGAAACCCCGCTGCATCAAGATGCGGACGGCGATGTATGAGCGCATGCCAACACGGCAGTGGACAACAATTTCCTTATCCCTGGGCAGTTCACCCAATCGATCCCGGAGCTGCCCAAGGGGAATGTTGACCGCACCGGGGATGTGCCCCCTGGCATATTCCCCAGGCTCCCTTACATCCAGCACGAATCGATCCCCAATCTCATCCCAGTTGACCACCTTAACATCGCCGTTGCACACATTGCCCGCCACATAACCCACCATGTTGACAGGGTCTTTGGCTGAGGAGAAGGGCGGTGCATAGGCAAGCTCAAGTCCCTGCAGATCGTAGACCGTAAGACCGACTTTGATGGCTGTCGCCAGCAGGTCGATCCGCTTGTCAACCCCCCGCTCGCCGACAACTTGGGCGCCGAGGAGGCTGCCGCCCGGGGTGAAATGCACTTTGATGGACAAAGGCTTCGCCCCAGGGTAGTAGCCTGCATGGGAGAGGGGATGGATGACCACCGAGGAAAAGTCGATATTGCTTTCCTCAAGGGACCGCCGGTTGGCCCCGGCCACCCCCACATGCAGGCCAAATACTTGTACGATGGCCGTCCCGACGCTGCCAGGGTACCGCTCCCGCCGCCCACAGATGTTGTTGGCCACAATCCGCCCCTGCTTGTTGGCAGGGCCCGCGAGGGGGATGGGGATGCTCCTGTTGAGGATCGGGTCGCGGACTTCAACAGCATCACCTAGCGCATAAATGGCCGGATCGGAGGTCTGGAGGTAATCGTTCACCAGGATCCCCGCGCTGCCGACGAGCAAGCCGCACTCTTCGGCCAGACGGGTGTCCGGCCGAACTCCAACGGCCATAATGGCCATGTCCGCCTGGAGGGCGCTCCCGTCGGCCAGTTCTACTTCCAGGCCGTCTGGCAGCTTGCGAAAACCCTTGACGGAGCGGCCTAGATGCAGGCCAACACCGGCCTTCCGCAGTCGGGCATGGACAAGGGCAGCCATTTCTTCATCCAGCTGGGTGAGGACTTGGGGAGCCATTTCCACGATATCGACCTTGAGACCGATTTCGTGGAAGTTCTCCGCCATCTCCAAGCCGATGAATCCCGCACCGACGACTATTGCCCTTTGGGGTCTTTTGGCCTTGATGAACTCAATGATGCTGTCCATGTGCTCCATGGTGCGCAAGACAAAGATGCCCTCGGCATCGATCCCGGGCAAGGCTGGTTGGATCGGTTCGGCGCCGGGGGACAGGACGAGATAGTCGTAGTCCTCCCTGTAGACTTTGCCCGTCTCCCGCTCCAGGACCTCTACCTGCTTCTCAGCCCGATAGATGCGCAAGACCTCATGGCCCGTCCGCACATCGATGCGGTAGCGGATCCTCATCCCTTGGGCCGTCTGCACCAGTAATGACTCCCGGTCCGGAATCACCCCACCGATATGGTAGGGTAAGCCACAGTTGGCAAAGGATACATAATCACCCCGCTCCAGCAAGACTATTTCCGCATCCTCATCGAGCCGCCGTATCCTTGCCGCGGTCGTGGCCCCACCGGCAACGCCTCCGACTATGACCACCTTTGCCATGTGTTTCCCTCCCTGTGAGATTTCAGAAAGCCAGCCCCATTGTACATGTCGCCCCGAGGGAGGACAAGGGATTTTTCCTCGCCATGATGAACAACCTCCCCAAGGGAAGGAGCGTGACCGATGTTGCATCGAAAGAGAATCTTAGCCATTGATATTGGTGCCGGTACCCAGGATATCCTGCTTTTCGAGGAAGATGCATCCATTGAAAACAGCGTCCAACTGGTCCTGCCATCCCCCACCGTGCAAGTTGCCAGGCAGATTCGGCGGGCTACGGATGAAGGACATGACATTTATCTTACGGGGGTAACGATGGGCGGTGGACCCTGCACCAAGGCGCTGCAGGAGCACCTCAGGAAGGGACTGAAAGCCATGGCCACCCCCCAGGCTGCGGCAACCTTTGATGACGATCTGGACGTTGTCAGGGCAATGGGGGTGGAGATAGTCTCCGCGCCGCCTCCGGGAGTGAAGACTATCCACCTGTCCGATGTAAACTTGGACGCTTTTCGCCGATTCTTCGAGATCTTTGATCTTGAGCCGCCCACCTCACTCGCCATCGCCGTGCAAGACCATGGCCGCCCCCCCAAAGGGGAGAGCGACCGGGTGTTTCGGTTTCAGCTCTGGAAGCAGTTCGTCATGGCTGGGGGCAAGTTAGAAAACTTGGTTTTCCGGGAAGTGCCCGATTACCTAACCAGGATGACGGCCATCAAGGAAGTCGCGCCCAGTGCCCTCTTGATGGACACCGCCAGTTCCGCCATCTGGGGCAGCTTGTGCGATCCTTGGGTGAACCGGCAGATGAAGACTAAGGGGTGCCTCATCGTCAACGTGGGCAACGGCCACACCTTAGGAGCTCTGGTCTACGAGGGTCGGATGTGGGGACTGTTCGAACACCACACCCGTCTCCTGGACGCCGAACAGCTAGGCTACTATCTAAGCAAGCTCCAACGGGGCACAATCACCAATGAAGAGGTCTTCGCCGACGGAGGACATGGCGCCTTTGTCCATCCCGATCTGCCCCGGGAACCGGGAATGTTTGAAGCCATCGCGGTGACCGGGCCGAACCGGGCGAAAGCGGCTGACTTAGGTTTGCACATGGCTAACCCCTACGGGGACATGATGCTCACAGGCTGTTTTGGCTTGCTGGCGGCGACCGGCTTTCTGCCCGTTTAGGGTGGAATTCTTCCTAGCAAGTTGCTCAAGAAGGATCTCCTCTTCTGGCAACTGCTTTCACAGACAACCTTGCCTGAATTGCTGTTGACTTGCAGCCATGAACGTTGTATGCTCATTGCAAACAGAAGCCATGGGCCCTTATCAGGCCTAGTCAAGCCGCTGACGGAAGTTGTATTGGGATGTGGCTTCATGGTTTGCTGAAGATAATACTCAATGAGGGAGGGAAGGGGTTTGCTCAGCAAACCCGCAAACGGCTATGGTCATCGCCGTGCTTTTTAATCTAAAACCGGCTGCTGAAGATCAGTCTGCCCAGGAGGAAGAAGAACCGCCAGATTCATACACAGAATGGGATGACTTAGAAACGGTCCTTGCTGTACGGGATGCGCTGCGTAGTGAAGGTGAAGTCGTCTTAATCGAAGCTAATGAAGATTGTTTCGAGCAACTGCGGAGAATAAGGCCTGACATCGTCTTTAACATCGCGGAAGGCAGACGGGGACTCAGCCGCGAGAGCCATGTCCCCTCAATGCTGGAGTTTCTAGGCATCCCTTATACCGGTTCTTCACCCTTGACCCTATCCTTGTGCCTAGACAAGGCAAGGTGCAAAGAAATCCTCCTCCATCACGGCATAGCCACACCAAGGTTCGTCTTAGTTGATAATGAACCATCCATCGCGAAAGCGACCGAGCTGCCCTTTCCGTTGATGGTGAAGCCAGTCATGGAAGGCTCCAGCAAAGGCATCACCAATGATTGTCTAGTTTGGAACATGGATGATTGCCGACGGCAAGCAACTAAGATGCTCCGCCTGTACCGGCAGCCGGTCCTCATCGAGGAGTTCCTGCCGGGGTCGGAGTTCACCGTAGGGATTATCGGCAACTATCCCGATCTAGAGGTCCTACCCATTGTAGAGATACGCTTCGATGTTCTGCCTCCAGGCGCAAATCCCATATACTCCTATGAAGCCAAGTGGGTTTGGGACCAGGCCGAGTCGCCAGTTGGGGTCTTAGATTGTCCAGCCAAGATATCCGCGAATCGCGCCAAGCAAATAGCTGATACGGCGGTGTCGGCCTTCAGGGCGTTGGATTGTCGTGACTGGTGCCGAATCGACATCCGCCTAGATGCTAAAGGTCTGCCCCACATCCTGGAAGTCAATCCATTGCCGGGGGTGCTGCCCGACCCTAATCAACACTCCTGTCTGCCCACAGCAGCCAGGGCCGCCGGCATGACCTATGACCAGCTGATCCGGGCTGTCTTTCACGCCGCCCTGAACAGGTACGGGATTGTCAAAGCCCAACCAGGAGCTTTGAGGGAGAATGATTGTCCTTGGAAGGATGGCGTATCGGCATGAATAGCTGGCAAGAGATTCTGCGCAATAGCGTCACCACCGCTGAACAGTTGAAGGCCCTCTACCCGACGTGCGACGTCGAGCAGGTGATCAGGCGCTACCCGATGCGGATTAACCCCTATTATCTTTCCCTCATTGAGGAGCCGGGGGATCCCATTTGGAAGCAGGCTGTGCCCGATGTGTGCGAGCTGGAAGACGATGATGCTCCGGAGGATCCTTTGGCCGAGGAAAAGAGCAGCCCAGTGCCTAATCTAACCCATCGGTATCCCGATCGGGTCTTGTTCCTGATCTCATCTCAATGTGCGATGTATTGTCGGTTCTGCACCAGAAAGCGCAAGGTAGGGACAACCTTGACGGCTACGGACCACACCATCGCCCAGGGACTTGACTACATCCGGGCACATCCCGAAATCCGGGATGTCATCCTCTCCGGGGGCGATCCCCTCCTTCTTAGCGATGACCGCTTGGAAAACATCGTCAGGGAAGTCAGGAGCATTCCCCATGTGGAGATCATCCGGATCGGCACGCGGGTCCCTTGTGTCTTGCCCCAACGGGTGACTGCGGAGCTTTGCGCCAGGCTGAAAAAGTATCATCCGTTGTTTTTCAGCGTCCACTTCAATCATCCAAGAGAATTGACGCCGGCCGCCCAGGAAGCGTTGGGGCGTTTGGCCGACGCGGGCATACCCTTGGGCAATCAGACGGTCCTGCTCAAAGGAGTCAATGACGATGGGCCAACGATGAAGTCCCTTTTCCAGGGGCTCCTTCGCTGCCGGGTCAAACCTTATTATCTGTACCTGGCAGACCTGTCCCAGGGGACGCGACATTTTCGCACCACCATGGAAAAGGGATTGGAGATCATGCGGATGATCCAAGGCCATACCTCGGGACTGGCGGTTCCCCACTATGTGGTGGACACCGTCGGCGGCGGAGGCAAAGTCCCCCTTGGAGGAAACACGATAGTGTGCTCAACGGAGAAGGAATTCACCGTTGTGAACTACAAGAATGAGTTGTATACGATGCTGCAAGGGTAAGAAGCTTGGGGAGATGGGGCATCGGCCCCATCTCCCCGCGTAAGGAGAGGTGACGTTGGTCAGCCCAAAGAGCCCAGTTGACAATTGTCTATTCATCAACGAGGAGCTGGGGAAAGCAGGCATTTTAGGCTCCCCCAGGCGAGATCTTCATCCAAATCAAAAGGTCCCCTGGCAGATCTCCCCTCGACCCTTCCCGCTTGACCAAAGGACCGCCAAAGAACTTGCCGGGTTGGGACACCATCTGCTTCTTTTCTTGCGAGCCTGCCAACAGCTCTATCGAGAGAGCCTGCGGGGCAGACAGCCCAAGTGGGTAGCAGCCTATCTACACCAAGGCAAACCGGAAGCGATCATCGAATACGGCCAAATGAGACGCTTTCGCAGCGACCTGCCCCTGATCATCCGGCCCGACATCATCCTCGCCGAGGGAGGACTGGTGGCCTCGGAGCTGGATTCGGTCCCCGGTGGTTTTGGTACTTTGGCAGCCTTAAGCCAGGTCTATGCCAGCTTAGGTTTTCAACTCATCGGCGGGTCGAGGGGCATCATCGAAGGCTTCAGCGAAGCCCTGCGCCAACATGTCTCCCAAGACAACCCCACCTTGGCCATCGTCGTCTCGGAAGAATCCCAGGACTATTGGGATGAAATGGCGTGGCTCGGCCGAGCCCTCGATGAATCGGGGCTGCGAACCCATGTCCTGCGCCCGGAAGAAATCTGCTTTCGCGAAGATGGACTTTTCACCAGCTCTGGCGAGGGAATTGACATCCTTTATCGTTTCTTTGAGCTGTTCGATCTGAAAAACATCCCCAAGATAGACTTGATTCTGTATGCCATCAAGAAGAAAAAGGTGGTGGCCACTCCCCCACTGAAAAGCTACTTGGAAGAGAAGCTGCTTTTTGCTCTGTTTCACCATCCCCTCTTAGCTTCTTTCTGGCTAAACAGCCTTGGCAAGGAGACCTATGAGCTTCTCCAGGGGCTATTCCCCCGGACCTGGATCCTCGACCCAAGGTCCCTTCCCCCTTACGGGGTCATTCCTAACCTGAGGCTGGGCGATCAGCTGGTGGGGGACTGGCAGCAGCTCAAAGCCGCCACCCAGAAACAGCGCCAATTCGTCATTAAACCATCGGGCTTTTCCGAACTTGCTTGGGGCGGCCGCGGGGTGTCCATCGGCCACGATCTCTCCCAAGACCAGTGGGGGGAGGCCTTAGACCAGGCCTTAGCTTCCTTTGAGCGCACTCCTTACATATTGCAGGAATTCGTCAAGGGAGCCAGGGTAACCATGGAGTATTACGACTTTGCTGCCGGAACCATCAAGAGAATGGACGGACGGGTGCGCCTTTGCCCCTACTACTTTGTGCAAGGGGAAGAAGCGCCCCTCGGCGGCATCTTGGCTACTGTCTGCCCCTCCGATAAGAAGATCATCCACGGTATGGTCGATGGGATCATGGCGCCAACAGCGGTTTAGGATGCGGTGGGCAGGTGTTCTTTAACCCTGGCCGTTAAGGCCTTGCCGTCGATGGATTTGGGCAAGAGATCGTCGATGGACAGGAATTCGCCGTACCTGTACTCCGCGAAATTGTACAGGGTGTTGCTGTACGCTAGAGTCACGCCGATGAGGGGAATGTGACGGAATTCCTCAGCTTTTTCCCCTCGCAGAGCCCAGTAGAGTCTGAGTCCATCGTCCCCATCATCGGAGCCTAAATCCATGATGATCAAGTCCGGAGGGTTCTGTTGGAGATGCTCCAGACCTTGTTGACTGCAGGGTGCAATGACCACCTGAAAGCCCTCCGCCTCCAGCACTTCCCTAGCCGCTTCCACAAACGATTGGTCATCATCGACGATCAGGATTCTGATTGTCCTCATTGCTGACCCCCCCATCTCGATATAGTCTCACATTCCCCAGACTGGGCTTTCCAGTCTCCTAAACATCAACGGCGACTTTAATGGTTATTCATGTGCACCACTCTCCCAAGTGGGAATAATCAGCTAGTTGTAGGGCCAAGTCGGCCCCGCCGGCAAAGCCTTGTGGCAATTGTCCCATCGGTGCTTAATCTGACCTAATGATGCCAGTTATCAGTATTTTCGCCGATGGGATCAAATGACCCAACTTTACGGGCCGTCAGCTAGTGTGCTTGTTCCCGTGAGGTGTCATTCCATGTTAACACAGGCTGATGGTAATTGGAAGTCGCTGAGCTGCAACTAGGTCGGTAAGCTCCCGTCGATAGGCATCCCGGTTGGCGAGGGCCCAGGCAAATCGCCTGCCCCGGGGACCTGCCCCCAGACGCTTGGCAACTCGCCCAACGGCCGCCGGGTAGAAGTTGAACCCATCGACTAGGATGCTGCTCGCCCCAGCATCAACGAGCATTTTGAATAAGGCCTCGGCTTCAGCAGGGTAAGTATACGGACCAAGGGGCGCCACAAAAACCCACGGTTCCAGGCCAGCCGCCGCCAAAGCGGCCAAGGCGCCAAGTCTTGTTGACGTAGGAGGCGCACCCTCCTCAAGCAACTGGCTCAATGCATCAGAAGGTGTAGTTATGGTCAAACCAACCTCTATGGCGGGCAAATCCTTGAGAACATCGACATCCCGGCAAACAAGGTCCGATTTGGTCAAAATGCTTACATGGAGATTAGCACAAGTCAACAACAAAAGACAAGAGCGGGTGATGCCAAATTCAGCTTCAATGGGCTGATAAGGGTCGGTGACAGAAGATATTAGGACTGTTCCTTGCCGGGACCGCCGTAATTGGGCTCTAAGCCTTTCGGCCGCATTAACCTTGACATCTACGTAGCTTCCCCATGACTCCTTCCGGCCGGTAAAGCGGTTCATAAAGCTGGCATAACAGTAGCTGCATCCGTGGCTGCACCCAGTGTAAGGATTGAGGGCATAGTTCATCCCGGGAATCTTCGACGGCACCAAGATCTCCTTGCATTGGACGATGCCAACCTGCAACGGTCAATCCCCATTTCCCAGGATCTTTGCGAGACTAGAAGAGGACTTCGGCAAGGGCGTGCAAATCAGGACAGAGAAGGTCCGGCTCATACTCTAACAGCTGTTCACGGGTGTACCAACCGGTCGACACGATGGCTGCTTTGACCTCGTTGGCCTTCGCCGCTTCGATATCCAAAGGAGCGTCGCCGACAACCCAAATGGTGGCAAAATCTTGTTCGTAGTGTCTTTTCGCTTCCAAGATAGCCCAGCGAATGACTTCGGCCCGATCCTCGCTCACTTCGCCAAAGCCGCCGACGGGGAAAAAACAGTTTAATCCGTGATATTCCAACTTCAGGCGAGCTGCTCGCTCCATATTGCCAGTGCCCAGGCTCAATCGATGGCCTAGTTCCTGACATTTGCTGAGAAACTCCCTCGCCCCCGGCAGAAGGGGGTTCGGGGTCCTACTCCAGTAAAGCTCCAGTGCCCGTAGGTATGCCTTCTCCAGCTCTTCCAGGGTCCCCCCGTACATATCGATGATTTGGGCAAAAATGGCTTTATCGGTCCGTCCTACTGTTTCCACATTGATGGGACCCTCAACCCCGTATAAACCCCGCACACAGTCGATCAAGGCAAGAGAACTAGACCCACCGGAGCCTTTGATCAAAGTCCCATCAATGTCGACGACAAAAAGCGTTCCCACATCATTCCCCCTCTCGGCATCGCTACTCCATCCGGGAGGCAAGAATGGTCATGCCCCACTACTTCGACGATGAAGTCAAACCCTTGATCAAGACGACGGGCGTACCTGCGTCGGCTGAGCCGCTGACCAGGTCCGCGAGGCTCGCGAGCACGTCGGTCAACTGCCGCGGGGTCGTTCCCTCCGCTTCGATGCTGTCATCGGACAGCACGTCCCCCCGTTTGCTTTCAATGAGGGCTTCGATCTCCTCCTCGCTCTTCCCTTCAAAATGCAGGATGTCCGCCAAATACTTGTATTTCAAGCCTGTCCGCATTCTGTTTTGCAGGCCGCACGTTGCCGCAAAGACTGTCTGGGGATCGGCCAGTTCATAGATGCCCGTCGTTGGATCCTTGTAGGCGCCATCTCCATAAATGATGACCTCGACCTGTTTGCCCGTTGCCTCCTTGATTCTAGCCTGGATGTCCCGGACGATCCTGTCCCCATCCCGAGGAGCCAGCTTTAGCCGATTGCCGGCCGACTTGTTGCTCCCCAGGAGGCCCCACTCGGACCAGCCGCGCCCGGAGGTGCAAAGCTCCTGCAGCGTCACCGAGTTGGCATAGACTTGATCCAGCTTGGCCTTTGTCTCTCTGCGGTCATGGACGTCGGCGACTATGACGCCATCGGGCTGAAACTGGGCAATCCGGGCAGCCTCATTGGAAAAGTAGACCCGCGGCGTTACTCCCTCATTCTCGATGATCTGCTTGTAATAAGCCACGTAGTCCACCTTGGTCACCGGATGGACAAAGGCGCGGGCGTCCAACCCTTCCGAGGGGATGTAGTCCTCAGCCAGGTTGCGTTTCTCCAAGAATCGCGGGTCGATGGTTTGGTTCCCCACCTCATCCCGGGGATACGATAGCTGGACGATTACCTGACCTCCCGGCACCGCCTTGGCGATGCCTTCCAGGATCAAGGAAAACCGATTGCGACTGACAATGGGGAACAACACACCGACGGTGGAGCCGGCCTTGACTCCTAGGGCTCTCCTGACCTCTTGGGCCACATCATCAGTAGTCACAAAGTTGTCTTGCACCCGGGCCACCACCGACTCGGTGATGCAAAGAACATCGCCATCATCGATGAGACCATCCCGTGCACAATCCTTAGCCCGTTCAACTATGTCACCTACCAAGTCGCTACCTGGCACGAAAACCCCCATTTTGAGTCCCAGAGCAGCCGGTCCGACATATGATGGTAGACCATTCAATCGAAGCACTCCTCACTACAGGCTTACTACCTTAATCCCAGCGTCATATTCCCCACGATTTGGTTAGGGGGACAACCTCAGCTTCTCTATTGTACGTAAACTATCCTTCCCTTGCAACGTCATCCCGGTCCTCTCTAGTCCGCATGGACCGATGGAGACTGTCTACCAACGCCATTTTCTCAATGTAGACCATGCTCAGCCAGCAAAGATTTCTCTTTCGAGGCGGAGAACTGGAAAGTCTCGAACCTGTCATTTGCCTTTGCTTTTGGACTTGATGTAAGCCCGGGCGTTCTTGATGCCGTCAAAGGCGGAAAACATGTCTTTGACTTTCTCCTTCTCGATCTGCTTGGCGTTCAACCCCTCATACTTCGCTTCTTTCTTCAACTTGCGGTATGCCTCAAGTCGCTCCTGGGGGATGATGCCCTCCTCAATGGCCTCCCTCACGGCGCAACCAGGTTCATGCTCGTGGCGGCAGTCGCTGAACTTGCAGCGCGATGCAAGCTCATCGATATCGGCGAAAGCCATGGCTAGATTCGCGTTCTCGATGCCAAGCTCACGCATCCCCGGCGTATCAATGACTGCTCCGCCCCCGGGCACCAGGAACAGCTCTCGCCTCGTCGTCGTGTGTTTTCCCTTGCCCCCCTTCCTAACCTCTTTGGTACCAATCACGTCCTCGCCAAGGAGCCTATTAATGAGGGTTGACTTGCCAACGCCGGATGAACCTATGAAAGCAACAGTCTGGCCTGGTTTGACGTACTTGCGCAAGGCCCCATACCCATCCTCGGTCATACTGGAGGTAACGAGGACATCAGCTCCGAGGGCCACCCTTTCCACTTCAGCCAACCGTTCAGGTAGATCCCGGCATAGATCCGATTTGGTCAGCACGACCACCGGCAGGGCTCCGCTGTCCCAGGCAATGGCCAAATACCGCTCAAGTCGACGCAAGTTGAAGTCATTGTTCAAGGACATGCAGATGAACACCGTATCGACATTTGCCGCGACAACTTGAACATCGTGGGATGTTCCTGCGGCCTTGCGAAGGAAGACGCTCTTTCGCCCAAGGATGCGGTGGATGATGGCGCTGCCCAGGTCCCCATCCTCCCGGTCGATCATCACATAGTCGCCAACCGCCGGATAATCGGCTGACTTATCGGCCCCATAACGTAGTCTTCCTGACGGTTCCGCAAACAGTTCCGTCTTTTCCGTCGCCACCCGGTAAAGACCCTTGTACTGGGCAATGACTCTTCCCAAAAAAAGCTCCGGGTACAAAGCGGCTTCCTGGATGAATTCCTCCGGGAATCCTGGGTCACGCAGTCTCCCGGTCACGGCCTCGCCTCCCCAGTTTTTCAATAAACCCATGTCCTGTTAATGGTCTTCCGCCCTCTTCGGCAGAAGGCGGCCCATTTTTTTAACGCTTTGCCCATTCCAGGATTTCCCTGACTATCTCTGTTTTTGCATCCGCGTAGTGCTGAACATGGCGCCACTTCTTCTTCGCCAGGCTTCGCTTCGCCGCTGTATATTCTTCCCGATCGACTTCATTGGCCCGCAGCCAATCGTGAAAGCGGTGTTCAAACCAATCAGGCTCCCGCACCAGCAGCTTGTAGCCTGCCGCCTCTAGAGCTGGTACATAGGAAGGCTCATCGACCGAGTCCTCAACCACCAACAACATATCGACGATCGGCTTGGCATACAGTCCGGGAACGGCCATCGAGCCAACGTGCTCGACTAGCAATGCTCGACTGCCAAGGGCCGAGCGAACCCGATCCTCTTCCCGGGCAAAAAGCTCCGAGGGTAATGGGAGCGTTGTGGGGTCTTAGCTCGCCGAGTCGCATCTTGAAGCTCTTCACCGATTCGATATGGGCTTTTCTCTTTTGACTGCATAGGATGCTACCTCCATAGCTCCCGCGGAAACCCCTTGACGGGTACTTTACTGGGACGCGTCCTTTCGGGTCTTTCTCCAAGGGCCGTCTCCTTTCCCTCCTCCAGTATACTCCTTGCTCGATGCCCGAGGAAGGAAAAGATAAAGGGA
>JAAYLV010000035.1 GCA_012521755.1 Bacillota bacterium
CGAACTCGGTCGGGAGGCATGTCACATTTTCTACATCGTTTGAGTCACGATTGCAACATTTGATAATCATCTTTGACAGCCATTCGGGGATCGGGAGACTTACCCACAAACTCTTGACACAGTCGCGTTACAAAATTTATCTAGACAGGCAAAAATCTTTGTGATATAGTGTTTCTATCCCGGTTCGGACCGGAAAAGGAGGAGATTTTTCTTTGGAGCAAGGTACTGTTAAGTGGTTCAACTCGGAAAAGGGTTACGGATTCATTCAGCGCGAAGGCGGACGGGGGGACGTTTTTGTCCATTATTCCGCCATCGTCGGCGATGGATTTCGCACCCTTGAAGAAGGCCAAGAAGTTACCTTTGAAGTAACCGAAGGCCAGAAGGGGCCCCAGGCCGCCAACGTGATCGTCATCGGCTAAGAAGTTGAGGAACGACCGGTAAGGGGAGAGACACCTCTCCCCTCTTTTGATCGCAGCCCTTACATCAAGGTCATCCATAGGCAACTCCCGCCGCCACTCCTTGCCTTTATCCCATCATCTGCCTCTCCAGCCAAAAGCATCAACCAGAACTCACCCCATCGTTGAGAGCTGCTTAGAACTTACAGGGACGGCGAATATTCGTTTGCTCCATTGGGGAATGTAACCGAGGGGTGGTCAGATGATTCAACGGGTCTTGGGGAGCATCTTGCGAGGGATTGCCGACAAGCCGAGCGATGAGACGCTCTTTAGGATTACTCGCGATAAGTACACCGACAACTTGCTCACGCTGCTTTCCACATTGCAGAAGACTTCCTTCTTGCACGGCATGGAACTATTTATGCGCGCGGCCCAGGGTGAAAGCTTGGAACGGCCACTGGGAAGTCCCATCCGCCTCTCGCCCTGGGAGAAGCTGCTGCTGAATCCCGTCCATCTTTTCCGACTACCCATCGATGAGGAAGAAACCATTGATACATCCGTAGTCATCGGCCCTAGGGCGGAAAAGCCTTTAAGGCTGCAGATACCCATCTGCATCGCGGGCATGTCCTATGGAAGCGCCCTCAGCCAAGAGGCTAAGGTCGCCCTGGCAAAGGCAGCTACCGTCATGGGCACAGCCACGAATACTGGCGAGGCGGGCTTGCTGCCGGCAGAGAGGGAGTCTGCCGATAAACTCATCGGCCAGTACAACCGGGGCGGCTACCTCAACACCCCCGACAAGTACAGCCAGCTCGATGCCATTGAAATCCAGTTCGGGCAAGGGGCTCAAGGTGCATCGCCCCAACGCACCCAGGCCAAGTTCATCGACTCCCACATGCGGACAGTATTTGGTCTGCGCAAGGGACAGGATGCGACGCTAGGCTCGCGAATCCCTGGCATCAGCAGCGGGCGAGACCTGCACGAGACGGTCAGGAGACTCCGGGAAGAGACAGGCGTACCGGTCGGGATGAAAATCGCAGCTTCCCACTTCCTCGAACGGGAAATGGCCATCGGGCTTGAGGCTGAAGTGGACTTCATCACCGTAGACGGCGCGGAAGCAGGGACCCACGGCGCTTCCCCCACCGCCGAAGATGATCTAGGGCTGCCCACCATCTTCGCCATCGCCCGCGCTCGCCGATTTCTAGTCAATGAAGGTGTAAAAGGGCAAGTATCCCTGTTGGCGTCGGGGGGACTGATCACCCCGGGACAGTTCCTAAAAGCCCTCGCTTTGGGAGCCGATGCAGTCTACATTGGGACGGCGGCGCTGTTGGCTCTAGTTGCTCGCCAGCTGACGAAAGTATCTCCTTATGAACCATCCACCCAATTAGTCTTGGCAACAGGTCGGGCTAAAGACCATTTCAATGTGGAGGAAGGCTGTCTGTCCTTAGTCAACTTCCTCCAAGTATCCCTAGGCGAGATGACTTCAGTCATGTACGCCCTCGGCAAGAACGCGACTCGCCACTTGGACGTGGATGATCTTTGCTGCGTCGATCCGTTCCTGGCGAAGGCCCTCGATGTGCCCTATGCTGGAGCATCGCCCCAGGATCAGGCTGCTTACTATCTAGCCCTAGCCCAGGGATTTAGCCAAGACGGCTCACCAAGCTTCCTTGAAGACTTTCATAATTAACGAGGTTTGTGATTGTCCAACCCCGGGGATTTCCCGCAAGGTCCTGGTCAAAAAGTGAAAGAGCTCTTCACTCGAGGGCATGGCCACGTGGAGCATCAAGTCATAGTCCCCCGTGCAAACGCCTATGTAGCGCACATTATCCATGGCACTTAATCGTTCTATGATGGTTTCCACATCTTTACCCTCGACTTTGACGCCGACGATGGCCTGGGTCGTAAGGCCTATCTTCTCCGGATTGACCGCGGCCGTGATGCGCAGCACACCCGCATCGAGGAGGCGGTTGACCCGCTTGCGCACCGTCGCCTCGGCCACCCCCACCTTGGCCGCAACGGTCGTATAAGGGGTTTTCCCATCTTCCCGCAGTATAGCAATGATTTCCTTATCTAGCTCATCAAGTTCCACTGATCACACCCCCACTTGAGATATACTGCTGAGAGGATGGGGCGCCCGCCGGGCGCCCCCACTAGTTAATCTCTAAGCATACTGGCCATCCGGGCAATCCCGCCTTGCTGCACCGGAACCTGAATGATGGTGACCGTGTCCATCGCGAGGGCCTCTTCGATGGCCGGCCTTAGCATATCTGGCCTGTCAACGTAGATTCCCCTCGCCCCCAAGGCCTTGGCCACCAAATCGAAGCGCAGCTCTCCCAGCTCCGAAGCAATGCGCTTGTCCTCCCGTTGACCATCAACTACAATCCCCCACGCGGAATCGTCGGCAATGACGGCCACATAGGGGGTGTGGAAACGCAAAGCCGTCTGGATCTCCGTCACCGTAAAGCCGGCAGAGCCATCGCCGCTCAGGAGCAGCACCGGTCGGTCGGGATGGGCTAGCTTGGCGGCGATGGCCCCTGGAAGCCCCCAGCCGACGACGCCGCTTGCGCCGCAAGTCAGCCAGTGGGCGGGATGACGGTCAAAGAGGAACATATGGGCCCACCGACCAATGTTCCCGCCGTCCAACAGGAAGACAGGATCCCTTTCGTCAAGGACGGCCTTGATCTCCCGACAAAGGCGAATAGCCGGCAGGGGACTTCCGTCTTCCCACCCAAAGTCCGTCCATCGCTGGAGGAATTCCTCCCTAGCCGCCTGAACCCGAACTAGCCAGTCGCCATGATGCCACTCCAATTCCCGGGCGCAACTAATGATCTCCTCCAAGGCTAAGTAGGGATCGGCGACCATCCCCAAGGCCGGTTGAAGGGCGCGGTGGACCTCGGCCGGGTCCGCATCGATCCGTATGAACTCAACCCCCTTCCGACAGACAGGGGGCTGCCCATGGCCCAAGCGGTAGTCGACCCTCGCCCCCACCGTCAACACCACGTCGGCTTCATTGAATAGGGACATGGCCCCATTTACTTCGGAACTTGCCACACCAACATACTCCGGAAAAGCCTGGGGGAAATCGCCCCTGTCCCACATTTGGGTCAAGACGGGGATGCTGGTGAGCTCTGCGAATTCCTGAAGCAAGCCCCCAGCCCCTGCATAAAAAACGCCGCTGCCAGCTACGATCAATGGCCTTGTTGCCCGGTGGAGCTTGGCCACCACTTGACGGGCAACCGTACCGTCAGGGGGAGGACCTTGTCCCACCCGGGCGGGAGCGCCCGCTATTTGCGCCTTGCACTCGGCCCGGAGAACGTCCATGGGAATGGTCAAGTGCACCGGGCCTGGACGATGGGCGGTGGCATGGAAAAGGGCTGCGCTGAACTTGCGCTCAAGGTGGTCCACCCGGTCCACCAGGCTTGCATACTTGCAGATGGGCTCGACCATACCGACTTGGTCCAACTCCTGAAAATGGTCAAGTCCCTTCGTCGACCACTCGCTGCAGCCGCTGAGAAGGAGCATTGGTCCCCCGTCCCACGCGGCGTTAGCCAAGCCCGTCAGGGCATTGGTGTGACCAGGGCCGCTGCTGACCGCAACTACCCCCAGCCGCCCCGTCATCCGTCCCCACAGATCGGCCATGTAGGAGGCCGCCTGTTCGTTGCGCACATCGACAATCTTGAGCCGCGACCCATGGCAAGCTTCGAGAAACGGCTGCAGCCCATTGCCGCACAGGACGAACACATACTCCACGCCCCTCTGGACAAGGGACTGTACCAACCACTCCGCCCCGTTCATCGACCCACCTCCCGCATTCAATGAGCATTCAACTCTGCCTTCTTTATCCATTCCTCCATTCCTGCCGTCCCCGCAGCTATTGTCTCTTCCTCCAGCGCAGAGAGAATTGACCGTCCTGCCCTTCCAGCTAGGCGAAAGAGAGGTCTGCTCATTGCAACTTGTCAGCAATTGTTACAATATCCCTTGCGCTTTCCACCTTGAAAATGATATAATTAGCCATCGTCTAAACTGGGGCCTAGAATCGGGGTTTCTCCTTCTAAGCCGGCCAGGAAGAGGACGAAAACTACTCGGCTTCAGAAGGAGGCCAATCCCCATGTATCAAGATAAGACCTTAGTATGTCGCGATTGTCAGCAAGAGTTCATTTTCAGCGCCGGAGAACAGGAATTCTACGCCACCAAGGGGTTTCAAAACGAACCCCTCCGCTGCCCCGCTTGTCGAGCAGCCCGCAGGCAAAACAGGGGCAACGCCGGTCGGCCTCGCGAGCGCTACGACATTACCTGCGCTGGTTGTGGTCAGCCGGCCCAAGTGCCCTTCCGGCCCAGCCAGGATCGCCCCGTTTACTGCGAAGAGTGTTTTCAGAAGATCCGGAAGTAGCCATGATTAGCACAAGCCCTTGGTCTAGTGACCAAGGGCTTCTTTGTACTCAGTCCGTTACCGACAGACTAGGCGGCTAAGCTCCAGGGAATCCACCGCCCTGTCGTCCTTGCGGACCCGCATGTTGTCCCCGGAAACATCATCGATGATCAATAGCTCGCCATCGACCAAGCCGAGTTCGAACTTCAGGTCGAGCAGTTCAAGACCAAGACGGGACAGTTCTTCTCTGACTATTCCCGCAGCCTTGCGAACGATGTTCTTTGCCTCCTCCACCTGATCGGCCGACAAGATCCCCAAGGCGACGATGCTTTCATCGTTGATCAACGGATCCCCCCGCTCATCATCCTTGACGGTGATTTCCACCAATCCCGCCAAGGGTTTCCCTTCCTCGACCCACTTGCCGTACCGACGAACAAAACTGCCAACGGCCTTGTAGCGACAGATGAACTCGAGGCCCAGCCACTTGGCCTTCCGGACAGTCATCCTCCTTTGGCCCTCATCACAGGAGACATAGTGATTCGGCAGTCCCATCCTGGTGAACAAATCAAAAAAGTACCGGGAGGTGCGCAGGGCTGCGATTCCTTTTCCTTCCAGCTGGCCGATAACCTGATTGGCCCCTGGGTCAATCCCTGCTTCTGTTCCGGTCACGTCGTCTTTGAAATAAAGGACGGCCAAACCATCCCCAGCATCGTAAATGTCCTTTGTCTTGCCTTGATGGATCAACTTCAAGTTGAAGGCCCCCTTGCTAAGTCGACTTTGGACAAATCTCCTTGGAGAAGGATATCATTCCCTCGAAGACAAACCCTATGCCCTACCGGATAATCTTGGTGATGGGCAATACTAAGATGTCCTCCGCGCCGGCAGCTATTAGTTGGGGGATGAGGACATTAATCCCTTGTTTGGCGACGACCGATTCCACGGCGAAGTAACAGCTGTCGGTAGAGCAGAGTTGGGACACCGTGGGCGCTTTTAGCGCCGGCATGATCTCGAGGACCTTCTCCAGGGATTCCTCGGCAACATTCAATTTGAGCAAGACCTTGCCCCTCGCCTCAACTGCCCCGAGCAACAAGGTCTTAATCGCCTCCATCTCCGTCCGGGCCTCTTCGTCGGCATAGCTCTCCGGGTTGGTGATCAAGACCGTTTGCGACTCAGCAATGACATCGATGATCTTCAGACCATTGGCCCGAAGGGTTGTACCCCTCTCCGTCAGTTCAACGGCTACATCGGCCATTTCGGGGACTTTGGCCTCCGTTGTGCCGAAGGAAAACTCGACCCGGACAGGAATTCCCAGTTTACGGAAGTATTCAGTGGCTAAGTAGACGTACTCTGTCGTGACTTTGCTGCCAGGGGGAATCTGCTCGGGCGTATCAATGCCCGAATCCTGATGGACGGCCACCACGATCTTCACCGGTTTACTAGTGCTCCGGCTATAGGGAAGGACTGCCAACTGAACTACCCGATCCAGGCATTGTCGCTCCATAACCCAATCGAGGCCGCAAATACCCATGTTGAAGAGGCCCTCTGCCACGTACACGGGAATCTCCTGCGGTCGCATGAAGCAGACAGAACTGATCCGAGGATCATCGATTTCTCCCCGGTACGAACGGCTATTCAGGCAGGTTACAGGCAGATCGGCAGCCTCAAACATCTCTAGCGTTGGCTTTTCCAGACTGCCCGTAGGCAGCACCAACTTGAGCATCCTTCACTCCCCCTCCAGTTCTCCTTCCCCAATTTATTCATCATTCGTTCACGAAACCCTTTCGATCCAACAATCTCCCCGGACTCAGTCTGCCACCAAATCTCTATGGGACTGCCTCTTCCGTATCACCCGGTTGATTCTCGGCGACAGGGCACAGCGAGAAAACGAGACCTTGCCCGCATCAACTGGTCCGGCCGAAAACCTACTCCGCCATTTGTTCGATAATGCAGGCCGCATCGTGGGCATCGCCGCAGCGAAGACAAAGACTCTCAGGGCTTGTTCCATCAGTTGCGATCACCAGCTCCATTGCCCGCAACACCAGTTGGCGCTCTTCCCCGGTGAGGCAACGTAGAAGCTGTTCCACTGCCTGCCCTTCCATGGCGTCGATGGACACGGCTGCCCGCTCCCCTTCGGTGCTTGCCGTTAAGCTAAATGCTCGCCTGTCTCCTTTTTTCAAGCCCCTGACGACCAAACCCTTCTCTTGGAGACGATCGACTAGGCGAGTGGCCGCAGGTGGACTGACCCCCAAAGCCGCGGCCACATCCCCCAGCAAGCATCCTGGATTCCGGTAGACAAAACGCAGCGCGGCCAATTGGGCTTCGGGCAAGCCCCACTGGGCAGCCGCCTCTTCCGCCGGTTTGAGAACGGCTCTGTCCACTTTGCGGCAAAAAAGCTTAAGATACCGGAGAAATCTTTTCCTATCCACCAGGACCCCACCCCTCTCTCCTTAAAATTTAACGTTATTAACCATTCCTGTCAAGCTATTTACTCCTTCCCGGCCCTGAAGGCCCTAAGACGGCCTAATCCACCCTTGCCGGTTTTTCTTAAGCATGTTAATCTTTAAGTACGTTAAGATAGTGACGGGAGGTTGTCGCGATGAGTCAAAGAGAAGTTCTAGTGGATGTTCTCCGCCGACTAAACGATCCTGAGGACCTTGGAGCCAAGAAGGCAGCTAAGAAGCTGGTCACTGAAGTGGATCCGGTTGAGCTTTCTCTAGCCGAACAACAGTTGATTGATGAAGGAACGCGTCCAGAGGAGCTGCGGCACCTATGCGCCATCCACTTGGAAGTACTGGGAGATCAGATCAAGGATTTCCGGGCTAAGCTCCCCCTTGGCCATCCCTTGCGCACCCTAATGCTTGAGCATGAGAAGCTCCTCGGCTTCTTAGCTGAACTGGAGAAAGTGAACGTCCGCATACAAACAAGGGAGCCAACCCTCGAGGACTTGGCGCTCCTCAGGTCCATCGCGGACAACCTCATCGACGGCAACAAACACCACCAGCGAGAGGAAGACGTCCTCTTCCCCGCGCTGGAGAAGCTAGGGATCACCGGGCCCCCGCGGATAATGAGGCTCGAGCATAACATGCTGAAAGCCCGCAAGACGCGCCTCCAGGAGCTGCTGGGCAAAGAGCTGGACCTTGAGGAGTTCCGGAAGGAGTTGGCCGGCCTTACCGAGTATATCGTCTTTAACCTCCGGGATCACATATTCAAAGAAGACTCCATCTTGTACCCGGCAGCCTGGCAGACCATCACCTCCCGTGCCGAATGGGAGCGGATGACAGAAGAGTGTGACCAGATTGGCTACTGTTCCTTCACGCCAGTGGAGTAAGACGCGGCCCCCCTGGGCCGCG
>JAAYLV010000036.1 GCA_012521755.1 Bacillota bacterium
GCAGAAGAGCTGGCCTTGAGTGAAATCAGCACCGGCGCCCAGAACGACCTGGAGCGGGCGACGAAGCTGGCCCGGAAAATGGTCATGGAGTGGGGGATGAGCGAGAAGTTGGGCCCCCTCACCTTTGGCCGGCAGCATGAAGACATGGTCTTTTTGGGCCGGGACATCGCCCGGGACCGCAACTACAGCGAAGAGGTAGCGGCGGCCATCGACAAGGAAGTCAAAGAGCTGGTGGAAGGTGCCCATCGCCGGGCCCGGCGGATCCTGGAGCAGCATCGGGATAAGCTGGATCTGGTCGTCGAAGCCCTTCTGGAGCACGAAACCTTGGATCGGGAAGCCTTCGAGCGGGTGATCAGCATGGGCACAAGGGGCGCTGCCGCCGCCCAAAGGGAGGACGCCGCCCGGCCAAGCGTCCAAACGACGCCAAAACCGGTGAGTCCCGTGCGGCGCGACCTGTTGGATGGACAGCAGCCGGCCGTCGAGCTGGACTAAGATGTGAACTAGAGAGCATTCCCACGGGGAATGCTCTTTTGCATGGAGGGATGGACTGATGAGGGCCTTGCTGGTGATCGACATGCTGAGGGATTTTATCGAGCCCGATGGGAAGCTGAGTTGCGGTCCCGCGGGGGAGGCAATTGTCCCCTTCGTCAAAGCTTTGCTCGATGAGTTTCGGTCCAAGGGGGAGCCGGTGCTCTTCATCGCCGACAGCCACCTGCTGGTGGACAAGGAGTTTGACATGTTCCCGCCCCACTGCCTCCAAGGCAGCCCTGGGGGGGAAATAATCCCGGAGCTGGCGCCCCGGGAAGGTGAACGAATCATCTACAAGCGGCGCTACAGCGCCTTCTTTGGCACCGACCTGGACCTCACCCTGCGGGAGCTGGGGGCCACCGAACTGGTCCTGGCCGGGGTCTGTACCAATATCTGCGTTCTTTACACCGCCGCGGATGCCCGGATGCGGGGCTATCACGTGATCGTCTTTCCCGAGGCAGTGGCCTCCTTTGACGGGAAGGCCCACGCCTTTGCCCTCGAGCAAATGAAGGATGTGCTCCACGTGGAGGTTAAAGCCGGCTCCTTAGGGGCAGGCTAGAATAACCCCAGCAAAGGAGGAGAGGCGGTGGCGGATAAGATCCTGCTGCGGAACATGGTTTTCTATGGTTACCATGGCGCTTACGCTGCGGAGCGGGAACTGGGCCAGAAGTTTGAGGTGGATGTGGAAATCCATCTGGACCTGACGGGCATTTCCCAGAATGACGACTTGGAGGTGGCCATCAACCACGTCGACATCTACACCATCGTCAAGGATGTGGTGGAAGAGGGCGGGTTCAATCTGCTCGAGAGCATCGCGGAAGCCGCCGCCCTAGAGATCCTTGCCGCCTTCGCTGTGGAAGGGGTGACCGTCCGGGTGCGGAAGGTCAATGCCCCGTTGGGGGGGATCCTGGACTACGTGGAGGCGGAGGTGACCCGCCGGGCCTGAAGACCATGATCGATCCTTTTTTCCATGTCCATTGCCTGCAGGAAGTAGATTCAACGAACGAACGGGCCAAAGAATTGGCCCGGCAAGGAGCCCCCGAAGGGACCGTCATCGTTGCCGCGACCCAATGGGCAGGCCGGGGTCGCCGGGGGCGAAGTTGGTCATCCCCCCACGGCGGCTTGTATTTTTCCCTGATCCTAAGGCCGCCCATCTCCCCTGACCTTGCTCCCCAACTAGTCTTGGTCACTGCTGCATGCCTCTATCGGGCCCTTCATCGCCGGGGTCTTCCCGTCTCCATCAAGTGGCCCAACGACCTGGTGGCGGGAGGGAAGAAGCTTGGCGGGATCCTGGTTGAGGCCGGATCCGCATCTCAAAGCCTGAGCTTCCTTGTGGTGGGCGTTGGGGTGAACATCAACGGTCCGCCCCCCATCGAGGGCGGGACTTCCATCGAGGCCCTCGCGGGATCTCCCCAGCAGAAAGAGGAAATCCTGGCGGATATCCTCGGGGAGATGAAAAGGACCTATTTCGCCTATCTCCAAGAAGGGATCGGGCCCGTCTTGGCGGAGTACCGCCGCGGGTGCACGACCCTGGGCCGGGAAGTAATCCTTGTCGGCCCAAAGGGGGGAGCCCCGGCCAAAGCCGTCGACATCGGCGAGCGGGGCGAGCTTTTCGTTGAGGATCTTGATGGACGTCGCAGGTCGGTCTTTGCCGATGAGGTGAGCCTGCGCTGCGGCTAGAGGAGGTATTCGATGCGCAAGGTGCCCTTAGGAAACACGTCTCTCATCGTCAGCCAGCTTTGCTTCGGTGCTTTGCCCATGGGACCCCTCCAGCGGGACATGTCTCCTGCCGATGGGGCCCGGGTCATCAGATACGCGTTGGAGCAGGGCGTGAACTTCATCGATACGGCCCAGGTTTACGGGACTTATGAGCATATTCGCCTGGCCAAGGAAGGCTGGGGCCGGGAAATCACCATCGCGACCAAGTCCTACGCAGAAACATACCATGAAATGGAAAAAGCCATCGAAGAGGCCCTCACCGCGCTGGATGTGGATGTCCTCGGGATCGTCCACCTCCATGCGGCTAGGGTGGGGCCGGAGCTTTTCGATCTGCGCTCGGGGGCCCTGCGGTGCCTGGTGGATTACAAAAAGCGCGGCCTCATCAAGGCCGTTGGGGTGGCCACCCATACCGTCGCGACGGTTAGGGCCGCGGCCTTGCGGGATGAGATAGATGTCATCTTTCCCTTGATCAACGTCCGGGGGCAAGGCATCCGGGGCGGGAGCAGGGATGAGATGGCCGCGGCCATCGCCGAGGCCCACAGTCGGGGTAAGGGGCTCTACGCGATGAAAGTCTATGCCGGCGGCAACCTCCTCCATGATCGCCGGGAAGCCTTGGGTTATGTGCTGGGGCTTGCGGGGATGGAGGTGGCGGCCATCGGCATGGTGGACGAGCGGGAAGTGGACATGAACCTCCGGCTCCTCAAGGGAGAGGATGTCGATGAGCAATCACCCCATTACGTGCCCATCGCCAGCAAGAAGCTCATGATCAGCCGCTTTTGTAAGGGCTGCGGCAGCTGCCTCGAGGCTTGTCCCAATGGCGCCTTGAGCCTGGAGAATGGCAAAGCCCAAGTCGATGGGGAGCTTTGCATTTTATGCGGCTACTGCAATCCCGTCTGCCCCGAGTTTGCCATCCGCATGGTTTGAATGCTCCTCCCCGGGGAATAATAGGGTCTGAATTGCTAATGGGGAGAGAAGCTAGTGGGGAAGATGACAGCGCTGCTCGTAGCTCTCTTAGCCGGGGCGACCATGGCCATCCAAGGCTCCCTGAACTCCGTCTTGGGGAAAGCGGTGGGCCTGGTGCAAGGCACCCTGGTTGTGCACATCGTCGGCCTGGTCACGGCCTTGATCTTGCATTTCGTTAAACCGGGGCCCATCCCCCTCAAAGAAGCCCCCTGGTATACCCTCTTGGGGGGAGCTTTAGGCGTCCTCATCATTTACGCGGTGGCGGTGAGCATCCCCCGTCTGGGGGTCGTCTCCGCCACCACCGCAATCATTGTGGGCCAGGTGACGACCGCGGCCCTGGTCGATCATTTTGGCCTGTTCACCCTCGAGCCGGTTCCCTTCACCTGGCTGAAGGCTTTGGGGTTCGTCCTCTTGGTCGCCGGGGGCTGGCTCATGCTACGATGACAAGGCTTCATCGAACATAGCGCAGATATTCTCCGGGGGCACATCCGGTTGAATGTTGTGGACCGAATTCAGGATGAATCCTCCGCCGGGAGAGAGGATCTCGATGACCCGGCGGGTTTCCCGCCTAACCTCCTCCACCGTTCCCTTGTTTAGGATCCGGTGGGTGTCAACCCCGCCCCAGAAAGTGATGCGATCGCCAAAGCGTTCCTTTAGCTCCACCAAGTCCATCTTGTAGGCCGTCGTCTGCACGGGGTTGTAAGCATCGACGCCGATTTCGATCAGATCTTCCATCAAGTCGAAGATGCTGCCGCAGGAGTGGTAAAGGACCTTCTTGCCGCCGGAGATGGTCTTGAGGTGGTCGATGAATTTGGCTTGCCTCGGCTTGATCACCTGGCGGTAGACTTGGGGAGAGATCATGGGGCCCGTCTGCATGCCGATATCATCGGCATAGCCCAAAACATCCACATTATCCCCCACCAGGGCGACGGCCTGGCTTGCCACCTGCATGGAAAAGTCTAAAGTCCGATCCAAAAGCTCCCCGAGGAGCTCGGGCTGGAGCAGGAGGTCCGCGAACCAGTTCTCAAAGCCCCGCAAAAGCTGGGACTGGCCGATGAAGCCCCCGCGAAACTGAAGGACTACAGCATAACCTGCCCCTCGCCAACGGGCCGCTTCTTCCTTAAGACCCCGGTATCGCCCCGGATCCTTTGGGTCAGGCCAAGGATAAGCATCGATCAGCTTGCTGGTCATCTCCTCCCCGAAGGGGCTGTAAACGAGGTCGAAGTAAGGGGAGTCCTTTGGCTGGCGCCGGATGATGCCCCATTCGTCCCGGAAGGAGTTGTTGGGAAGCTCCTCATCAGGGGCCTTCTCCGGTCCTTTCAAAATGAGCCCCCTGGTGTCCACGGAGAAGCGCTGGAGCACCTCTTCATCGACGTAAACCAGTTGCTGGCTCCGGTCGAAAATGTGGGTTTCCCGCTGGACCCCCAAGTAGTCTTTCAGCCGCTCATAGGCAGGAGCCGTGATCCCGGTGTTGTTCGTTGAGCCAAAATCGATGGGCACCCTGTCGGTTTCCTCATGATTAAGGGCCTTTAGCACCCTCTCCCGGGGAGTCATCGTCACAAGCAAGTCATCCTTTCTGTAGTTATTGCCTTCATCAATTGCTGGTGCGACCGCGGCAGTCGAGATGTTGGCCGTGTCGTAGGAGGAAGCTGCCTAAACCTTGATCTTCTTTCGGCGAAGGATCTCCCCGATCACCTCGAGGGATTTCCCTTGGGCGATGGCTTCTTCCTGCTCCAGCTCGAGGGCGGCGATGTCCCGAACTTGGACCATCACCTCGGGGAGTTTGCTTGCGGGGACCACCACGATCCCATCGGCGTCGCCGACGATGATGTCCCCCGGGTGCACCTGGGCTCCAGCACAGTTGATGGGAACGTTGTAGTCGACGAGCTCCATGAAGGGGGCGTGGGGTCTGACGGAGGCGCCCCGGCAAAAGACCGGGAGCTCCATCTCCCTGATTTCCGCGGCATCCCGCACCCGGCCGTCGAGGACGATGCCGGCCAGCTCCTGGTAGAGAGCGGCGTGGGCCACGTTTTCGCCCAGGATCCAACAATCGGTCCCTAAAGCTTCAATGACGAGCACATCTCCCGGTTTGCAGCGGCGGATGATGGAATAGAGGTTTTCTTTCGAGGCGCCAATTCCCCGCCGCGGCGCGTACTTCACCGTGACGGCAGGACCTGCCAGCCGGCCCCCAGGCTCCATGGGGAGGACGTAGTCCATCCAGCCCTCAAGGCCAAGGCGCACCAAGGCATCGGTGACGACGCCGCTTTGGAGAGTAGCAAGATAAGCCAACGCTTCCTTTTGCTCCGCAAGGCTCATTTGGCTTCCTCCTCGCCTGTTTAGTAAGGAGTAGTTCCCCGTATAGGCGA
>JAAYLV010000037.1 GCA_012521755.1 Bacillota bacterium
TTCTTTTGCCGGAGGAGCTTGCGCACATCCCTTGGGGTGAGGCGGCCATAAGTCTCATCATCGATCATGATCGTCGGCGCAAGGCCGCAGGCGCCGATGCAGGCCACAACTTCCAGGGTGTACTCTAAATCTTCCGTGGTGTTCCCGGCGGGTATGCCGAGCTCATCTTCGAAGGCATTGAGCACCTCTTTGGCGCCCCTGACGTGGCAGGCTGTGCCTTGACAGACCCGGATGATGTGCCTGCCCCGGGGCTGCAAGTGGAACTGGGCGTAAAAGGACGCAACTCCGTAGACCCGGGCGAAGGGTACCTTCAAGGCCTTGGCGAGGTACTCCATGGCCGGCCGGGGGAGATACCCCAGGCGGGCCTGGGTTTCCTGGAGAACCGGAATCAGGGAGCTCTCCTGGAGGGGGTGCTGGGCTAGGATTTCGTCTAGGATTGCCTTGTCTTCCTCGCTCAGCTGCGTATCACAGAGGCATACCGAACAACTCATCAGCTCACCTCCTCTAGGGATGCAACCTTCTCTATCCTCGCGGCGCAAGCCTTGAATTCGGGGATCTTGGCGACGGGATCCAGCACCGGATTGGTGAGGACGTTGGCTGCACTCTCGGCAAAGTGGAAGGGAATGAAGATGACTCCTGCCGGCACCATTGGGGTGATGCAGGCTCTGATCTCGATTTCCCCTCGCCTGGATGCTACCTTGACCATGTCGCCGTCCTTGATGTTCAGGCTTCTCGCCGTCCCCGGGTTGATCTCCACGTACCCTTCTGGCAGCCGCCAGTCAAGACCCTCCGAGCGGCGGGTCATGGAACCGGTGTGGAAATGATATAGGTTCCGGCCGGTGGTGAGGATGAGGGGATACTCATCATCCGGAAGCTCCGCCGGGCCGACGGCCTCCACGGGGGTAAACCTGCCCAGTCCCCTGGCGAAGCGCTCAGTGTGCAAGATGGGGGTGCCGGGGTGGGTCTTAGTTGGGCAGGGCCAACAGAGGCCCTCCTCATCGATGCGGAGGTAGTCGATGCCGCCGTAGCTGGGGGTGAGGGAGCCGATCTCGTCCATGATGGCCGCTGGATCTCGATACTCCATCCCATAGCCCAAGCGCCGGGCCAGATCGCAAACGATCTGCCAGTCGGGCCGGCTTTCTCCCCTCGGGGAGATGGCCTGGCGAACCCGCTGGACGCGCCTTTCCGTATTGGTGAAGGTGCCGTCCTTCTCAGCGAAGGTGGTTCCAGGCAGGACCACATCGGCGAGCTCGGCCGTTTCCGTGAGGAAAATGTCCTGCACCACCAAGAACTCTAGATTTGCTAGGGCTTTGCGCACGTGAGTAATATCGGGATCGCTGACCATGGGGTTTTCGGCACAGATGTAAAGGGCCTTGATGTCGCCGGACAAAGCTGCCGGGATCATCTCGGTGATGGTCATCCCGGGCTTCTCTGGCAGGTTGACGCCCCAAGCTTTGGCAAACTTGGCCCTGAGCTCGGGATCGGCCACCGATTGATAACCAGGGAACACGTTGGGGAGGGCTCCCATGTCACAGGCTCCCTGGACGTTGTTTTGACCCCGGAGGGGGTTGACCCCTGTGCCTTCCCGGCCTATGTTGCCGGTGAGCATGGCCAGGTTGGCGATGGCCAACACGTTGTCCGTTCCCTGGGAATGCTGGGTGATGCCCATGGAATAGTAGATCGCCCCCCGCTCCGCCTGCCCGTACAGCCTCGCAGCCTTGCGGATTAGCTCCGCAGGTACGGAGGTCACCTTTTGCACATACTCGGGCGTGTACTTGGCCAGTGCCTTCTTCAATTCCTCGAAGCCTTCTGTTCGGGAAGCGATGAATTCTTCATCGACTAGCCCCTCTTCGATAATCACGTGGGCCAGGCCGTTGAAGAGGGCTACATTGGTCCCGGGCAAAAGCTGCAGGTGCACATCGGCCAGTTCGGCCAGCTCAATGCATCTGGGATCGGCTACGATAAGCTTAGTTCCTTGCGCAGCGGCCTGCTTAATCAAGTAGCCGATGACCGGATGGGCCTCGGTGGTGTTGGAGCCTGTCACCAGGATGACATCTGCCAAGGGAACCTCGGGGATGGAGTTGGTCATCGCTCCGCTCCCGAAGGCCGTCGCCAGGCCAACCACCGTGGAGGCATGACAGAGCCTGGCGCAGTGGTCTACATTATTGGTCCCCAAAACTGCCCGGGCGAACTTTTGCAGGAGGTAGTTTTCTTCGTTGGTGCATTTCGCGCTGGCAAAGACCCCGAGGGCATCGCTCCCGTGGGCCTTTTTTATTTCCATAAGGCGCCTTGCCACCAGGTCCAACGCCTCATCCCAAGTGCTCTCGACGAACCGGCCGTCTTTCTTGATCAGGGGCTTGGTGAGCCGGTCGGGATGGTGGACAAAGTCAAGACCGAACCGTCCCTTGACGCAAAGCTTCCCGCGGTTGGCCGGTCCCTCTCCTGGGGAGACATCGACGATCCTGTCGTCTTTGACATGCAGGTCCAGGAGGCAGCCGACGCCGCAGTAGGTGCAAGTTGTGGTGACCGTCTTGAACTCCCAGGTCCTTCCTTGGCCCACTCTGCTTCTGGGAAGCAAGGCGCCAGTGGGACACACGGCCACGCAATTCCCGCAGAAGACGCAGGAAGATTCTTGCAGGGGCATCTCATAAGCTGCGGCCACTTGGGCTTGGAAGCCCCGATGGGTGAAGTCGATGGCGTGCGCCCCGACTATTTCACTGCACATCCGGACACACTGGCCGCACAGGATGCATTTTTCCATATCACGAATAAAGAAAGGATTGCTTTCATCCAGCTGCCTTTTGCTGCGTTCGCCCTCTTGGGGGAAGGTCCTTACCCCATAGGCGTAAGCGTAATCTTGCAGGCGGCAATCGCCGCACTTCTCGCAGGCTAGGCAGTCGGCGGGATGATCGGAAAGATAAAGCTCCAGCAGGGCCTTGCGCCGGGCATTGACCCTTTCTGAGTGGGTAAGCACCTCCATGCCCTCGGCTGCGGGAGTGGTGCAAGCAGGAAGGAGTTTGTTGCTGCCAACAACCTCGACGACGCACAACCGGCAAGCTCCCACCCTGCTAAGCTCCTCATGGAAGCAGAGAGTGGGAATCTCAATGCCCGCTTCCCTGGCCACATCCAGAATGGTCATCCCCGGCCTGGCCTGCAATTGTTGGTCATTTATCTTAAGGGATATCGGCTTCAATAATCTCACTCCCTTTAGCTCCTAGCTCCTCACAATGGCTTCGAAGGGGCACTTCGCAAGGCATGTGTTGCACTTGGTGCAGCGGGTCTGATCGATTACGTGGGCCTCCTTCGGCGCTCCGCTGATGCAGTTGGCGGGGCAGTTGCGGGCGCATAGACCACAGCCAGTGCACTTCTCGGGGATGATGGTGTATGTGAGCAAGGCGTTGCACACCTTGGCCGGACAAGTGCGGTCGCGGATATGGGCTTCGTACTCATGGCGGAAATGCCTGATGGTTGAGAGGACCGGATTGGGAGCCGTCTGGCCGAGGCCGCATAGGGACAGATCCTTAACGGTGTAAGCCAGCTCCAAGAGGGCATCCAGGTCTGCCGGTTGGCCTTCGCCCTCGGTGATGCGGGTTAGGATCTCCAGCATCCGCTTGGTGCCGATGCGGCATGGCGCACACTTCCCGCAGGATTCCTTCTGTATGAAGTCCATGAAGAACCGGGCCACGTCAACCATGCAGGTGTCCTCGTCCATGACCACCATTCCCCCTGAACCCATGATGGCTCCCGCCTGGCTGAGGGAATCGTAGTCAATGGGTATATCCAACAGCTCCTCTGGGATGCATCCCCCCGAGGGCCCGCCGATTTGAACCGCTTTGAATTGTTTCCCATCTCTAATGCCGCCGCCGATCTCGTAGATCACTTCCCGCAAGGTAATCCCCATGGGCACTTCGGTAAGGCCGGTGTTGTTCACCTTGCCGGCGAGGGCAAAAACCTTCGTCCCCTTGCTCTTTTCCGTGCCGATGGCGGCAAAATAGGCGCCGCCCGCTCGGATAATGTAAGGGACATTGGCATAAGTCTCCACGTTGTTGATGTTTGTGGGTTTTCCCCACAAACCTTTCGAAGCCGGGAAAGGAGGTCTTGGGCGCGGCATGCCCCGCTTGCCTTCGATGGACGCAAGGAGCGCAGTCTCCTCGCCGCAAACGAAAGCTCCTGCTCCTTCCTTGATGTGGAGGGTAAAACTAAAGTCCGTGCCAAGAATTCCTTTGCCCAGGAAATGTCTTTCTTCGGCCTGCTCGATGGCGAGGCGCAAACGGCGAATAGCCAGGGGGTATTCGGCCCTGACGTAGATGTAGCCTTCATCGGCCCCTACAGCGTAAGCTGCAATGGCCATTCCCTCGAGGACTGAGTGGGGATCTCCCTCCAGGATGCTCCGATCCATGAAAGCGCCAGGATCGCCCTCGTCCGCGTTGCACACCAGGTATTTCTTCTCCCCAGGGGCCTGGCGGGTGAATCGCCACTTGAGGCCAGTTGGGAATCCGCCGCCGCCGCGGCCGCGCAGCCCTGAGGCGATGATCTCGTCAATGACTTCCTCTGGCGTCATGGCCGTGATGGCTTTCTCCAGGGCGGCATAGCCCCCAAGGGCGGTGTATTCCTCGATGGATTCAGGATTAATAAAGCCGCAGTTGCGAAGGACAATCCGCCGCTGCTTGCGAAAGGAGCTAAGCTCCGGGTAGATGGCCTCTTGCGTGATGCGGCCGATGACCCACTCCTCAGGGATGGGCGTGCCATTAACGAGGGCTTCGAGGACATGGACTGCCTTCTCCGGGGTCATTGGTCCTAGAGTGATCCGGTCTCCGCCCGGCTGGATCACATCGATCATCGGCTCTTGCTCACACATGCCGATGCAGCCGGTCGGAACTATCTCAACGGCGGCCTGGGCAGCCTCTCGAGTGGCGACCAAGGCATCAAAAACGGGGCGGGCGCCGGCGGCTAGACCACAAGTACCCATCCCCACCATTATCCGGGCTTTGGCGAGGGAGTCATCCAATGGCGTCACCTCCTGGTTATGCAGCCCCAAGCATCAGCCGAAAAACCGCTGAATCTCCGCTTGGGCTGCTTCCGGGCTGTCGGAAGCGTGGATGGCGTTGGCCGGGAGCTCAACGGAAAAGTCCCCCCGAATGGTGCCCGGCAGTGCTTCCACAGGGTTGGTATGACCGCACATGTTGCGGACGACAGTGATTGCCTGAGGCCCCTCCAGGACAGCCAAGACGACCGGGCCCGAGGTCATGTAATCGACAAGGCCCTGGAAAAACGGCTTGCTGGCATGGTGGGCGTAATGGGCTTCCACCGTCTCCCGCTCGAGCTGTTTGAGGACTAAGTCTTTGATCCTTAAGCCTTTGTCTTCAAAGCGCTGTAGGATTCTGCCTATTAGTCCCCTGGCTACGATCTCGGGCTTGAGGATCACCAGGGTTTGCTCCAAAGCTTGATCCTCCTCTCATATCTTAGTCGAAGGCTATCCCCGAGGGGATAGCCCTGCTTCCTAGAACAGTCCGACTATATGTCCGTCAGGCAAGATGTCCACCTGCTCTGCCGCGGGTTTTGTCGGCAGGCCCGGCATAGTCATCATCTCGCCGGTGAGGGGCACCAGGAAGCCTGCACCGAGGGAAGCCCTCACCTCGCGGATGGTCAGCGTCCAGCCCGTGGGCGCACCCTTCTTGGTGGGATCATCCGACAGGGAGTGCTGGGTCTTGGCCATGCACAGGGGAAGGTTGCCAAAGCCTAGTTCAGTGTAGCCGGCAATGTCCCGATCGGCCTTCGTTGTGTAAGAGACTCCGTCGGCGCCGTAGATTTCCCGGGCCAGGATTTCGATTTTCTCTTTGATGGGCAGATTCCAATCGTACAAGGGCTTGAAGTTGGCCGGCTCCTTCTCCAAGACATCGAGAATTGTCTCGGCAAGCTCGATGCCGCCTTCGCCGCCCTTGGCCACCACTTCGGAGATGGCGGAGCGGACGCCTGCCTGGGCGCAGTGCTTGTGAACCAGCTCCAGCTCCTCGGGCGCATCGGTGGGGAAGCGGTTGATCGCGACCACGATGGGCACGCCGAACTTCTTGACGTTGGCGATGTGCCTGTCAAGGTTCGCCAGTCCCTTCTCCAGGGCCTCAAGGTTAGTTTCTGCAACCTTTTCCCGCGGCACGCCGCCGTGCATATTGAGCGCCCTCACCGAGGCGACGATGACGGCCACATCCGGCTTCAACCCTGTGTAGCCGTGGACGATGTTGAAGAACTTCTCCGCACCCAGGTCCGCGGCGAAGCCGCCCTCAGTGACCACGTAATCGGCCAGCTTCAGAGCCGTTCTGGTGGCGATGATGGAATTATTGCCATGGGCGATGTTGGCAAAGGGTCCGCCGTGGACAAAGCCCGGCTGGCCTTCCAGAGTCTGCACCAGGTTGGGCTTGATTGCATCCTTCAAAAGGACGGTCATCGCCCCATGGACGTTCAGATCCCGGGCGAACACCGGGCCGCCGTCGTAGTTGTAGGCCACGAGCATCCTGCCCAGCCGCTCCTTCAGGTCGTCGATGTCCTGGGCCAGGCACAAGATAGCCATGACCTCCGAGGCGACGGTGATGTCAAAGCCGCTTTGCATCGTGAAGCCGTCGCCTTTGCCGCCAAGGCCCACCACGATGTTGCGCAGCTGCCGATCGTTCATGTCCATGACCCGGCGCCAGAGGACCTGCTTCGGGTCAATTCCCAGTTTGTTTCCTTTAAAGATGTGGTTCTCCAAGACCGCGGCGAGCAAGTTGTGGGCCGCTCCGACGGCATGGATGTCCCCGGTGAAGTGGAGGTTGATGTCCTCCATGGGGACGACCTGGGAGTAGCCTCCTCCGGCCGCGCCTCCCTTGACGCCAAAGGTCGGTCCCAAAGACGGCTCCCGCAGACAAAACATCACGTTTTTCCCCAGCTTGCCGAGGGCCTGGGTGATTCCCACCGCGGTGCAGGTCTTCCCTTCCCCCGCGGGTGTTGCGGTGATGGCGGTGGTGTAAATGAGCTTGCCGTTCGGCTTGTCGGCCAGGCGCTTGTAGACATCCAAGCTGATCTTGGCTTTGTACTTCCCATAGTATTCCAGGTCGTCCTCGGTTAGTCCGATGCTGGCTGCGATGTCTTTAATGGGTTTTAACTTGGCGCTTTGGGCAATCTCAATATCGCTTAGCATAGCCCGACTCCTTTCATAGCAATAGATTTCCCTCCGGTTCACACCCTACCCAGTTCGGCGGGCGGAAGGCGCAGCTACCAACTGACTTATAGACAAAGGTAAAGCCCCGTGAAGGGGGTAGGGCAAACTCCTTCATAGCCGCGCCGCGTCAGGTCTGTTTGAACTGGCTTCATCCCCCCCTGCGGATTCTCGACCTTATCGGACCCTTGTTCTACAATACCTCTTAATTATCCTTCCTTTTGAACCCCCTAATTTAGTCGTCAAACCTGTCACAATCGGCATAACCATCCCTGCCCCGCGAGGGGCCGCTAGGGAAAA
>JAAYLV010000038.1 GCA_012521755.1 Bacillota bacterium
ACGAGAAGCCACCTCCATGGATTTTTGTGGCATGAATTCCATTTCGAGGATCGGCTTCTCGTTCCTCTTTCTCAGAGATCTTCCCCAGTCTCCATCCCATCTTTTCCCACAAACATTTTACACAGACCTGTCAAGAGGCATCCTATTGGCCGCTTAGTCCCTCCTTCGGAAGGGCAAGGTAATGGTCTCGGCATCGACAGGTTGCAAAAAGTCAACGCCGCGTCACGTTGACACGGCGTTGGTCTTTCTTAGGGCTCGAGGAACAGGTGCTGACCGACATACAGCGACTCAGGCCGGGAAATCCCGTTCCAAGCCATCAGGTCGGCCACTGTCACTCCATGGCGGACCGCGATCTGGTAGAGGGTCTCCCCTGACCGAACGAAGTGGAAAGCCCTCTCTGTCGACCTCTCTACTACCAGCGTCTGTCCGACGCGAAGGCTATCGGGATCAACTCCAGGGTTAAGGGTCATGAGCCGGGCAACCGTGGTACCCTGGGCCTTAGCGATCGACCAGTAGGTATCGCCAGGCTTAACCCGGTATTCACCTTTCGGCCCATAGGTTGGAATGCGCAAGCGCTGACCAGCGATGGGGGTGGAAAAGTAGGTCAAACGATTGGCATCCAGTACATCTTCCAGCCTGAGATTGTACATCTCGGCGATTGTCCACAGAGTCTCGCCCTTCTTGACAGTGTGGTAGATATAATTCTGGTTCGTTTCCTTCACTGCAATCCTTTGTCCAATCACTAGGTGGTTTGGCCGAATCCCAGGATTAAGCTCCAAGATCCGCTCAACGCTGGTGTTGAAACGACGGGCGATGCTCCACAGGGTATCCCCTTCCCTCACCTGATAGGCCGCGGGAGCAGCAAAGACCGGAAGGGAAAGCAGTACTAGTGCAATAAACAGCAGGAGCATCTTTCTTTTCATGTTATGACACCTCCCGCTAAGGTCTTATCACTTATAGCCTGCGATGACAAAGGTAGATGGCTGGGTAAGCTCCATGAACATGGCAAAGGATAGAGTAGGTGGCAACGATTAAAGGGTTGGCGACAAGGCTTCCAGGGTTTGTCCGGCCCCCGCGACTTTGTCCTTTGGCCCCTAGGTCAAAGCAGGTCTCCTTAACGGGCGCTTCGTTGTCGGGGGAGGCAAGGCCGAGAAAGGGGATGCCGGGCCTGCGGTGCATGTTCCCGCCTGCCCGGCTGCAACACTTGCTGAGAGTATAGCGAAGGGACACTCTGAGGGTGACTGTGAGTGGGCCTAGCGAATCTCGACCATTTTTTCCAGGTGAATCAACCGGAACATCTTATGGATATACTCGCTGGTGATGTTCTCGATGATGAGCTTGCCGTTCCGCTCTCGCAACAGTTTATTTCCCAACAGGAGCTTGCCGAGTCCCGCACTGTCAATCGCCTTGACCTTGCCCATATCGACAGTTATCTCCCTTGCTCCCTGGTCGATGAGGTTGATCAGGACTTCCTTCAGCTCGCCCGCGTTTTCGATGACAATCTGTTCACCGGGCATAACCCTAGCCTGGGCAGATGTCTCATGAATGACTTCCATAGGCTCCCTCCTGCAAGTCATCGATCAGCTTGAACTCCTGGACCAGCTCCAACAGCTCGCTGGACTCCGCCCGCATCGAATCGCTGGCCGCCGCAATCTCCTCGACCATGGCCGCGTTTTGTTGGGTGACCTCATTCAGCTGGTCAACGGCCCTTTGAATCTGCTGGGCAGAACTCGACTGCTCCCTGAGCATCGCCGCGATCTCCCCCATTAGATCGCCCAGCCGCTGGCTGTTTAGCACGATGCCATCGAGGATTTCCTTGGAATGTTCAACGGCTCTGGCGCCCCGGTCCACCCGGAGGGCGCTGGAGGTAATCAGCTCACTGATGGTCTTGGCCGACTCGGCCGTCCGCCCGGCTAGGTTTCGCACCTCCGCTGCGACTACAGCAAAGCCCTTGCCGTGCTCCCCCGCCCGGGCAGCTTCCACCGCGGCGTTCAGGGCCAAGAGATTCGTCCGGAAGGCTATCTCGTTCACTTCGTTAATGATGCTGCTGATCTGACGACTGCTGCCGGCAATGTCATCCATGGCCTCGGAGACTTCCTTGACGGCATCATCGCCCTTTTGGACAGCTGCTACTGTCTCGTCCGACAAATTGTCCCCTTCGGTGGAGTTGGCAGCCATCTGCTCAATGGCAGCGGTCACCTGTTTCAACGTAGCGGCCACCTCTTCCAGGGCCGACGCTTGCTCTTGGGTCCGCTGGCTAAGATCCAGATTGCCCGCGGCAATCTCCCCGATGGAATTGACCATATTCTCGCTGGCTCGCCGCACCCGGAGAATCATCTCGTGCATGTTCTCGATGAAATTATTGAAGGCCTGGGACAGCTCTCCCACTTCATCCCGGCTCTCCACAGGGAGCTTTTGGGTCAGATCGCCGCCCCGGGAGGAGATCTCGCGCAATACCTTGGCTACCCGGTTGATGGGCCGGGTGATCCGGCTGGAAAGGAAGAGCGCTACAAGCAGGGCCAACACGGCGGCGGCAACGGCGAAGGTCCACAGGTTCTTGCTGGTGGCGGCAACGGTTCTTTCGGCCTCCTGGTGCCAAGCATTGGCCTGAGCCGTGGAGATCTCCACGATCCTATCCAGGATCCCCCGCACATCCATGAGGTGCACCTTAGTCTGGTCGAAGAAATGCCCTATGGCCACCTCGTTGTAGCCCCGTTCCACCAAGGACACAACCCGCTGGGCGCTTTCGTGGAGCCGGCGGTGAGGTTCGTCCAGAGCCAGGAAGAGTTCTTGCAGCTCAGGGTCCAGTGTGGCGAATCTCTCGCCGCTCAGGAACTGATAATACCACTCGCCGAGGCGGCACTTAGTGGGGTCAAGCTGTCCGTGGAATTCCTCCTCCCCCAACAAGTATTCGCCCAATTGGGTCACCCAGACCAGGTGATCCACTTCCTTGGCGGTGAAGAAAAGGGACTGATCCTGTTCCTCCATGGCAAAGGAATAGGCTCGGCTCATATCCTCCAGCGCCCGGAAGGAAGTCCACACCATGGCCAGCATAATGGCGATCACCAGACAATAACCAAGAAGCAGCTTGTATCTCAACCCCAGTCTCAACCTCATCTCCCCCATCCTTTCAAGTTGTCCCCAACTGGCGCAAGAACTCTGCTATCTCATCCAAAGACATGACTAACCGGGCCGAACCTAATTCAATAGCCCGACGAGGCATGCCAAAGACTACCGACGACGCTTCGTCCTGGGCGATGGTCACCGCCCCTTGCTCCCGCATCAGCTTCAATTCCCGGGCCCCATCATCACCCATGCCGGTAAGGATGATGCCGATGCCATTCTTCCCCGCAACCTTCGCCGCACTCGCAAAGGCATGCCCAACGGAGGGACGGTGGCGATTGATCAAAGGCCCCTGGGTCACTGCCACGTAGTACCCCCTGGCATCAGCCCGCAGGGCCGTATGGTAGTTGCCTGGCGCGATGAGAACCTGACCCCTCATCAATCGATCCCCGTTGGCGGCCTCTTTCACCTGGAGGGTCGTCACCCGGTCGAGGGAGTCGGCAAAAGACTTGGTGAAATACTCTGGCATATGCTGCACCACTAAAATCCCCGGCGTCGCAGGGGGCAGTTGGGAGACAATCCGGGTGATGGCCCGGGTGCCCCCCGTTGAGGCCCCAATGACAATCACCCTTTCGGAGGGCTCCAAGGTCCTAGTCAACTCCTCCTTCGGTCTATCGATCGTCAATACGGGCCGCAGCCGCCCCACATCCACTTGGGATGCGGCTAGCACCTTGTCAATGATCTGCATGGATAGCTCCCGGAGCCCAGCGGATACCCCAACCTGGGGCTTGGCGACCACATCCACAGCGCCTAATTCCAAAGCCTTCAGGGCAGTGCTGCTGTTTTCCTTAGTCCAGGAGCTGATCATCACTACTGGAACAGGGTAGGCGGCCATCAGCCTTTGGAGAAACTCAAGTCCGTCCATCCTGGGCATTTCCACATCTAACGTGATGACATCGGGGCTCGTCTCCCGGATTTTCTGCACCGCTACAATAGGATCCGAGGCCGTCCCCACCACTTCCAACTGCGGATGTTGGTTTAGTATCTCCGTCAAGAGCTGCCTGACAAGGGCCGAATCGTCAACTATTAGTACTTTCTTCTTTTCCAATTGGCAACCACTCCAGCACAATCGTTGAGGGGGACCAGGTCACTTCAATGGCTGACTTTCCCTTCGACTTTTTGGTATACTCCCTGCTCTAGGTGAACCCATCCCTGCTCCCGCTGCCAGTCGGCGGGAATTGATTCGGCATGTCCTAAGAATAGGTGCCCACCAACCTTCAAGAGGCGATGGAACGTCTTCAGGACGTCCCGCTGAGTCTCCCTGGTGAAGTAAATAAAGACATTACGGCAAAAAACCACATCCAAAGGTGACCGCAGGGGAAGGTAGGGATCGATCAAGTTCAGATAGCGAAACCAGATGTTTTTCTTGAGGGACTCCTTCACCTTCGCCGTCTCACCATCGATGTCAAAATACTCGCTGATTAAAGCCCGAGGCAAATGGGCCACTGCGTCACGGGGGTAGATCCCATTTTGGGCCACGCTCAATACATGGGTGTTAATATCAGTGGCCAAGATGCGCCACCTAACCTTTGGATCCAACCCTTCCCTGCAGGTGATGGCCAGGCTGTAGGCTTCCTCTCCAGTTGAGCAGCCGGCGGACCAAGCCCGCCAGATATCGCCTCGGGGTGCTACTGCAGGCAGAACCTGCTCCTCCAAGAAACGGAAGTGGTGTTCTTCTCGAAAGAACCTAGTCACATTGGTGGTGATCAAGTTCAAAGCCAACGCGAGCTCTTCCGGCTGTTCCCTGATTAATCGCAAGTAGTCGCTGAACCTCTCCAGTTGCAAGGACCGCAAACGGGGTCGCAGTCGATTGAACACCAGGTTCCGTTTTTGGTTGGTCAGGTGGATGCCGCTCTTGGCCTCGACGATCGCGGCAATCCCTTTGAATTCTTCTTCTCTAAGGATGAGCTTCTCCATGGACCTCCTCCAGATCGCTCATCTGCCGTTGGGAGAGTAGTCTATCTGGATCGACCAAGAACACCAGCTGTTCGCCCACCTTCCCGACCCCGCACAGGTACTCGGTATCAAATTCCTTCTGGAAGTCAAGGGTCCCCTGGACATCCTCCCTGACGACGGAGACGATGTCGAGCACCCGGTCGACTAACAGCCCCATGATCTTGTCTTGTACTTCCAAAACGATGATCACGGAAAACTCATCGTATGTGCCCGGTTCGAAATTGAACTTCCGCCGCATATCGATGACGGGGATGATGTGGCCCCGAAAGTTGATTACACCGCTGACGACCTCTGGCGCGTTGGGAATGCGGGACGGCTTCTGATAGCGGATCAGTTCTTGCACCCGCATCACATCGATTCCGAACTGCTCCTCCGCCACCTCGAAGGTCATGAACTGTCCTTGCTCCAGACTCTCCGCCAACGCCATCACCTCCTAGAACTCCTCCAGGTCCGATATCCAATGGTGGTCCACCGCGGGCGGCTTCCGTGGCGGCAGCGGGGAGATCTGCCGCAGCCCTGCCGGGTCTTTCGCGGGCGGAGGCTCCTCTTCGGGGCCGATGCTAATCTTGTCCACCCAGTCCCTCATGGCGTGGGCCTCAGCATTCATCGACTGGCTGGCAGAGGCGATTTCTTCCACCATAGCCGCGTTCTGCTGGGTGACTTCATTCAGTTGATTGATGCCCAGCTGGAGCTGCTCCAGGGCAAACAACTGCTGGTGGGAGGCTTGGGCAATGTCCATCACCAGGCTGGTTGTTTCCTCGCCATTGTCCACAATCTGGGCAAGTTTCTGTCCCGACTCCACAACCAGCCGGTTGCCTCGCTGGATCCGTTCGGAGCTTTCCTTAATCAAATCCTCGATTTCTCTGGCTGAGCGGGCCGTTCTTTCGGCGAGATTACGCACTTCGCCCGCGACGACGGCAAATCCCCGTCCCTGCTCCCCAGCCCGAGCCGCCTCTACCGAGGCATTCAAAGCGAGCAAATTGATCTGGAAAGCGATGTCATTGACGGCCTTGATGATTTCACCAACCTTAGCGCTAGACTCGGTGATGGCCTCCATGGCCGCAACAGTCTCCTTGACCACCTCTTGGCCCTCTTGGACCACCTCCATGGTGTGTCTTGACAATTCCTGACAGGCCCGCGCTTTGTCCGCATTTGCTTGGGCCCGAGCCGCCACCTCATCAACAGAAGCAGCAATTTGCTCCAGGGAAGAAGCCTGGTCGGAAGTCCGCTGGGCCAAGTCTTGATTGCCTGCCGCGATTTCGTCGGCTCCCCGGAGAACGGTGTCAACGGTGTTTTCGATCCCCCGCAGGAGCTGCCGCCAAGCATCGAGGGTCTCGTTCAGCTCCGCGGCCATCTGGGCGATCTCATCCTTTCCTCGGAGCTCGAGGCGTCCAGTTAGATCTCCCCGGGCCATCTGTTGGAGGACCCTCCTGATGCTGAGGATCGGAAAAACGATCCTGTTAGCCAGCAAAAGGCTGATCAGGATGATGGCCGCGGCCACCAAAGCGCCGAATCGAGCCAGCATGATTCCTTCCTGTTGAATGTCCTCCAACACCCGCGACTTGTCTAGTTCCACCAGGATGGCCCAGTTAAGGCCGGCATGGCTAAGCGGGGCGTAGGCGGACAGTACCTCCTCCCCCCGCTGGTCGGTGAAGGCCGCCACCCCAGACCGGCGTCTTAAGGCATCCTCGACGGCCCGGTTAGCCATGGTCCTATCCTCCAGTTCGATGGAGCTGCGGCGAAGGAGTTGATCTGGTCCCACCAAGTGGGTGCGTCCTCCTTCAAAGCCCACATGACCGGCCAGGACTTTGTCGATGAACGCCCCTGATAATTTCAGCGCTGCTACACTTCGGACATCGATTGGTGCAACGGCCAGCAACGACCCGTTGCTCTCAATCAGGCGCACCTCGCCCCCATCGATGATTTGTTGGGGAACCTCCGGTTCAAGCCCGATTTCTGCCCTTTCCCCACGGGCTGACCGGGCGATACCCATGGTGCTCATGAGCAGTACATCTTCATACCGCCCCAGATAGTCCGGGGCGATCTCGCCGAGGGTCCAACCACTGCGCAGTCTCTCCGCCAAGTGCTGCACATCGTCGGTGCTCTGCCGCAGATAGTCGAGCAGGCGGTCTTTTTTCATCTCCCGCAAGGCAATCAAAGTCTCAATCTCATGGTTGAGGATGCCTTCACCCACCTGGCGATAGGCAAACCATCCGGTGATGAATGCAGGGAGAAGACCGATTACCAACAGCACCAAGGTCAATTTTCGCCTCATTGCCCCACCCCCCTAAGGATCAATCGCGATAACGACGATACATCCACGATCATAGCCACCCCGCCATCACCTAGGATGGTCGCCCCAGCCAAGCCATCCACATGGCGGTAATTGTCCCGGAGGCTCTTGATCACGATCTGTTGCTGGCCCAAGATGTCATCGACGGCCAGACAAAACCTGCGGCTGCCATCGTGGACTAAGACCAATAGATTGTTATCATCCCGGCTAGAAATATTGAACAGACGAGCTAAAGATAAAACCGGCACGTATTCGCCCCGCAGCCTGAGGAGGGCGACATCGGACCCAAGGGGTTTTAGGTCCTTCGGATCGGGCCAGATGAACTCAAGGATTGCCGACAGGGGTATGACAAAGCGCTCCTCGCCAAGGCGAATGATCATGCCATCGAGGATGGCCAGGGTTAAGGGCAGTAAGATGCGGAAAGTGGTCCCTTTGCCGGGGGACGAGAGGATCTCGATGGTTCCCCTTAGTTGGTTGATATTCTCCTTGACCACATCCAAGCCCACCCCGCGGCCGGAAATGTCGGTCACTTCCTTGGCGGTGGAAAAGCCCGGCAAGAACAGGAGCTGGAGGACTTCTTCATCCCTCAGGGCCGCCCCTTCATCGAGGAGGCCCTTTTTCACAGCTGTCTCCCTCACCCGGTTGGGGTCGATGCCGGCGCCATCATCCACCATTTCCAGGACAATGTTGCCTTCTTTCTGGTAGGCATGGAGAATAATGGTGCCCGTTGGATCCTTGCCCGCCAGCCTTCTCTCATCGGGGGTTTCGATGCCATGATCGACGGCATTGCGGAGCATGTGGGTGATGGGGTCCATCAGCCTTTCGACGACTGTCTTGTCCAGCTCGGTATCGCTCCCCCTAAGTTCAAGTCGCACCTCTTTGCCCCGATCCAGGGCCAATTCCCGCACGATGCGGGGGAAGCGATTGAAGATGGTGGCAATGGGAACCATCCTGGTGCTCATCACTAGATCCTGAAGATCCCTGATCCCCTGGTCCAACTCTTCCAGAGCAGCCATCACTTCCGGGCTGGCGGCGGCTGCTCCAAGTACTGCGTCAGCCATGCGGGCCCGGGCAATAACTAATTGACCCACCTGGTTCATGAGGGCATCGAGCTTGGTTGTGGGAACCCGTACGCTATGCTCCAACAAGCGGCCGGCAAGGGGCGTTTTTGCCTTGGCCACGTCTTCCGCCAGGGGCGTGATAATCACTGAAGCATCGGGATCCGCCTCGACAAAAATGAATACGTCTTTGATGCGCTGCAAGTCTTGATCGGTCCTCAGCTCGATCGTCCAGCTTAGATACAACCGGTACGGGTCGAGCTCCGCCAAGGTCGGCAGCCCATCTGTTTGCACTTCGACAGCGGTGAGCTCTCCCATTTCTGCAAGCTCACCGATCAGCATGAGGGGATCGGCGCCCGTTGCGAAGGTTTCGGGGCTCGGTCGAAACTCAATGCGGAATGACCGCCCTCCCCCAGCTGGCGCCTGGAATGACTTGATGAGGTGCTCAACGGCCCTTTGAGTCTGCCCCACCTCTAGGTCTTCTCCTGCCTCAATCCTGGCCACCATGTCCCTGGCCACATCGATCCCCTGCAGGAGAATATTAATTAGCTCGGTGGTAACCTCAACTTGCCGGGCTCTGACTTTGTGCAGGAGCTCCTCCATATGGTGGAGGAAATCTCCAAGGACAGTGAGCCCAATCAAGCCAGCACTCCCCTTGAGGCTGTGGACCGTCCGAAAGATGGCATTGATCAGCTCCTGGTCCTCCGGGGAGTCCTCCAGGGCTAGGAGGTTTTCTTCCAGGATGGGAAAGCCTTCATTGGCTTCTTCGATAAAGGTCGCCAACAGCTCCCTGTTCACTAACCTCCCCCCCATCTAGGCCCTAACGAACTTCCTGACCACTTGCACCAATTGTTCCGGTTGAAATGGCTTGACTAGCCAGCCCGCGGCGCCGGCTTCCTTGCCTTGCATTTTCATTGCCTGCTGAGATTCGGTAGTCAATACCAAGATCGGCACAAAGCGCATGCCGGGCATCTTTTTCACCTTAGTGATGAAAGTAATGCCGTCCATTCGAGGCATGTTGATATCGCTGATGATCATGGCTGGACGCTTGCCCAACCGCTGCTGTTCGGCGAGCACATCTAAACCGTGCTGGCCGTCTTCAGCCTCAATGACGTGAAAGTTCTCCTTGCCCAGGGTATATTTCACCGCTTCCCGTACAGTCCGGGAATCATCGACGATCATGACCGTTTTCATCCATCTCCCCTCCCGCCAAGTCAGATGGAGATAGGCCCCCTAAAGGAGCAATCAGCTCAAATTCTTCACTCCACGATCCGAGTCTTAGCTCCTTGCCTTCTTGCGCAAAGGACTTGATGGCCGACAGAAGGAGCTGAACGGCGCACCCGTCCATGTCACGAACCCCCGATGCATCCAGGACGACCGGCTCCTCTAATGACAGGCCTTCTTTGAGTTGCTCCAAGACTTCTTCAATGCTGTAGATAGTAAAATCACTGGGCAGTCGGATCTCCATTTGGAACCCCCCGCTAAAACAGCTCCAGCTCCCCGCCCTGGGAACCGATATCAATTTCTTCGTGGCTGAACAGCTCCTGGGTCACTTGCCTTTCTACGTAGCTGGTGAAGTGTTCCATCAGCTCAGCCAATTGCTCGTTGGATAGGCTGACTCCCTCATCGACGACATTAGAGGCCGCAAGCCGCTCTAGACACTGCTTCAAGCAAGTCTCCGTCTTCCTCACCATCTCCACTAGCTGCCGGTGGCTAGCAAGGCTTTGTTGAACTGCCGCCAGTGACTTGCGCAACTCTTTGAATCCGTGGACTAAAGCTTCGATGGAGTCGCGGATCAGCTTCTGCAGGATCGCCAGCTCCTCGCTGGACTGGTCGATGGCCCTTACCATCTCGGTAAGATGGTTATGGGCGGCCTCTAAGACTTGGCCTCCGCCGATGATGACCCGCTCGATGCTGTTTTCCATGTCACTGTAGGCCTGGCGGGTATCTTTGATTCCACCCTGGATGCCTGCTACCATTTGGTCGAGCTGATCGGCAAAGGCCTGGGCATCGGGCGTACCCAACCGACCAAGCTCCAGTTTGGCCAAGAGCCCCAGCCGCGTTATTTGCCCGCCTTCTTTGGAAATGGCGGTAAAGTAGCTGTCGGAGGAACCGAGCATCTCCCGGAGCATGTCGCGGCCTCGATAAAGCTCTCGGTTTTGCCGATCGACCTCAACGACTACGCTCCTCAGATAATCGATTGTATCCGTAATCTGGGAAAAAACCGTCGCGATGGTCCCTGGATGTTCTTTCGCCCCCAAGAAAACCTCCGCAACTAGCTCCATGTCCTCCTGCACATCCTGCACTCCTTGGTTCAGGTCCTCCACCAATTCTCTCAGGTTGTCGAGGAAACCCTCCAAAGTGCTTGAGATGTTTTGCATCAGCCGAGCTCCCAAGCGCAAGGACTGAAGGATAAACAGAGCATGGTCGCCGGAGCCTGCCGTAAGGCCGCGCACAGCCGTTAGACCGTTTGCCAATAGGCTGGCCAAGTTTTCGGTTTGCTGCCTGATGATGTCTTGGACCTGGATGGCCGTCATTATGTTGCCAACTGGACCTAAAGCCCGTTCGCCGTGTTTGGCCAAGTCCCCCATGAAGTAAGCGACCTGCTCCAAGGAACCGATTAGCTGGGCAAAGTTCCCAGCCACCGCAGCTTTGAGCTCATCAGCCTGGTCCTGTTGGATGGTTGCCTTGCCCACCACATCTTCAGTAAAGGTGTTGTACCAATCCCGCAGCTCGGAGAATGTAGTATGGAACTCATCGTAGCTGGACTTCATCACCACTGAGGTCTTGCTCAACTCCTGGGAGATGATGGTGAAAGCCGCACCTTCATCTAGACGTGCCGCAAAGATGATGGCGTTGAAGGCCATGTCTCTAATATCTTCGAGAATGACGCTGATCCGCTGGATGAGGGCAAGGACCGACTTGAAATCTCCCTGATCTTCCCCCTCGGCAACGACGGAGGTGAACATCTGCGCCACTTGATCCTGGGCGACCAATAGCCCCAGGGCTTCTTCCAATCTTCCCTGGACCTCTTGGAGAATCTCCGTGATGGGCAACCGCTCCGTTTCCTCAGCGGTGAACAACAGCTGCAACAATAGCTCCGTCTCCTGCCGGGTCAAAAGCACATCCCGTTCTATGCCGGGCAGGGACTCATACAAGGGAACAAAAACCTTTTCCAATTGAATGGCCAAGGCCCGCAGGAGGTCAATCCCTCGTTCCAAATCACTTGTCACCTGAAGCACTAACTGGCGATTGTCCACTCTCATCCCCCATGCTGCTGGACTTGACCCCAGTGAAGAACTACATCGATTTCCTCTCAGGCTGGTGATAGTTGACAGGCATGGTAAATCTAATCATTACGATTTACAAATCATTCTAGAGGATTAATTTCCCAGTGTCAAGGGGTCGAGGCTCTCCCCTTCCCGGAGAAAGCACTCCGCCTTTCAAGAAGCCTTGGGGCAAACGGCTGCCTCAAGCACCCCATCCCACAGAAAGAATGTAGGGGGCTTCGCCAAGGCCTATTAGCTTCATCATCGACACCCCCACAGGATCTCTTGATTACATCTTCTCGACTTCTATAGAGGTTTTTCGGGAACATTAGCTTCAGGTGAGGATGTGAAACCTAAAGCAGCCTACATTCGTAAGAATTGTCTTGATTACAGTCGAGGCCGGATGATCCGGGACCGCCTCATCCAAGCCGGGGTGCCCGTTACGGTGATCCCCTCGCGAGGGCCAATCCCCTTTCCTAGTCGCGATTGGCGCGATATGAAAGGGTTCTTGCTGGTTGCCGTAAGACAACGGGGGCCTTTGCAAAGCTGCCGTCCCTCCGCGGACTATCAGCTGCCCCTAGTCAGCGGTTGTCCGGGCCTTTGCGAGTATTGCTATCTCCATACACGGTTTGGACAGCGCAGCTACACCACTGTATACGCCAATGTGGAGGAGATCCTGAGCTGGACAATGGACTACAGGACGAAGGAGACAGTCGTCTTTGAGGGTTCGGCAACTTCCGATCCGGTTCCGGTCAATGAGTGGACATCGTCCCTCGAGGAGGCAATTACCTTCTTTGCCCGCCAGGAGGGGATGCGCTTCCGCTTTGCCACCAAGTTCCACGAGGTCGACTTGCTGCTGCCCCTCGACCATGGGCAACAGACAGAAATCCGCTTCAGCGTTAACACCCCAGCTATTATTCGCCAGTACGAACGGGGCACTCCAAGCCTGGCCAAGCGTTTGGCGGCCGCCCGCCGCATTCGGGAAGCCGGTTATCCCAGCGGGTTCTTGATCGCACCCATCCTAGCCTATCCAGCTTGGAAGGAGGATTACCGACGGCTCGTCAATACCATAGCGGAGACGGTCACTTCCCAAGGCGATAACATCACCTTCGAACTGATCAGCCACCGCTACACCGCCCGGGCGAAGGAGATGATCCTGTCCTTGAATCCCGAAAGTACCCTCCCGATGGTCGATGAGGAACGGCAGTTCAAGTACGGTCAGTTCGGTTATGGGAAATATGTGTATCCTCAGACTTTAAGGGAGGCACTGAAAGGGTTCCTCACGGAGGCTATTCAAGAAGCCATGCCCAAAGCCAAGATCCTTTACTTTGTTTAGCTGCAATGCTCATGGGCTATGTGCAACACACCTAGAGCTGAGCGGTCAGCCTGCACCATATGACGACAGGTTGATGAATGGGTTAGAAGTCAGCTGATTCCCGCCACGTTGTGGACCCAAGGGTTTGTCCGTTCTGATCACACCAGACACCCTGTCTATATGGCATTCAAGCCAGAGACGATTGGCCGGTGAGTCCGCAAAGAGGCAGATGCTACTGTCTATGGCACATCCATCCCCAGGGCAAGATCCATGAAAAGGAAAACCGTGGGCATATGGGTACACGTCCGCGGATACTCTAACCACAAGCCGTATCAGATTCACGATTTCGAGGGGGCTGGTCCATGAAGACGGAACGGGAAAGAATGGTCGCTGGTGAACTCTATGACCCATACGATCCCGAGCTTCTCAAGGCACGAGAACGGGCTCGCACTCTCTGCCGTGCGCTCAATTCGACTGAACCAGGACACTCCGTTCGCCGGGAGATCTTTATGCAACTCTTCGGCAAGGGAGGCGACACTGTTCAAATCGAGCCCCCTTTTTATTGCGATTATGGGTTCAACATTGAGCTCGGCCGCCATGTATACTTCAATTTCAACTGTGTGATTCTTGACGTTTGCCCAGTCCGTATCGGTGATCACAGCATCTTTGGCCCTTCCGTCCAAATCTATACAGCCACGCACCCCTTAGGTGCAGAGGCTCGCAGACGAGGAGAATATGGGAAGCCGGTTACGATCGGATGCGACGTGTGGGTGGGAGGCGGTGCGATAATTCTGCCAGGCATCCGCATCGGTTCTCGCACCGTTATCGGGGCTGGCAGCGTTGTAACCCAGGACATACCCGATGATGTACTTGCAGTTGGAAACCCATGCCGGGTCATTCGGAGTCTGACTGAATAATACTCACCAAATGCCTGGTTTTGGTTTCAACCCACGTCCCCGTAGGGGAGCGAC
>JAAYLV010000039.1 GCA_012521755.1 Bacillota bacterium
CGGTGACCATGCGGCCGTTCTGGAGGACGTAGGCCCGGTCGGAAAGCTCCAGGGCGTTGTAGACGTTTTGCTCAACGAGGAGGATGGTCAGCCCCTCTTCGTCCCGCAGGCGCTCGATGACTTCGAAAACCTGGGTGACCAGCTTGGGCATGAGTCCCAAAGAAGGCTCATCGAGCATCAAGAGCTTAGGCTTGCTCATCAAGCCCCGGCCGATAGCCAGCATCTGCTGTTCTCCTCCCGAAAGGGTTTCGGACTTTTGTCCCTTGCGCTCCCAGAGCCTGGGGAAGAGCCTGTAGACCCGGTCCAAGCGTTTTTCGATCTCTTCGTTGGACATTTCCAGGTAGGCCCCAAGGAGCAGGTTCTCGTGGACGGACAGCTTGCCGAAAATGTGGCGGCCTTCGGGAATGAGGGCGAGCCCCCGAGATACCCGTTCGTAAGAAGGCATCCCGTCGATCCGCTCGCCAAGGAAGGTGATCTCCCCCTGGTCTACCGGCAAGATGCCGGCGATGGTCCGCATGATGGTGGTCTTGCCGGCGCCGTTAGAGCCGACGATGGAGACGATCTCTTTTTCTCCCACCCGGAAGCTGGCGTCGTGGACCGCGGGTACGCCATCGTAACTAACTTGTATGTTCTTTACGCTTAACATGACGGCCCTCCCCTAAATAGGCCTCAATGACCCTCTCGTTGTGCACAATCTCCGAGGGCGGCCCTTCCGCAATCAAGCGCCCTGCATCGAGCACCACGATCCTGTCGGCAATGGGCATGATGGCCTCCATAACGTGCTCGATGATGAATAAGGTGATGCCCTGGGCTTGGATGGTTTTGACCAGTTCAACGGCCTCGTGAATCTCGGCGGGATTGAGTCCAGCCATGGCCTCATCGAGGATGAGCAGGTCCGGCTCTGTTCCCAAGGCCCGGGCGATCTCCAGTCTTTTCCGGTCGGGAATAGTCAGTTCACTACCTTTTTGATGCCGCTTCGCCCACATCCCCGTCATCTTCAAAATCTCAATGGCCTTGGCGCGGGCTTGACTCGTCAGGGGATAGCGACAAAAGGTCCCGACCATGACGTTTTCCAGGACGGTCATATCCCGCAGGGGCTGGGTGATCTGGAAGGTCCGGGCTAGTCCCCGATGACATATCTGATGGGGCTTGAGTCCGGTGATGTTCTCACCCTTGAACAAGACGGTCCCTGCCGTGGGGCGGAGAAAGCCGCTGATGCAATTGAACAGGGTTGTCTTGCCTGCACCGTTGGGCCCGATGAGTCCGACGATTTCCCCGGGATAGATGTCAAAGGTCACATCATTGTTGGCCAAGAGACCCCCGAACCGCATCGTCAGCCCCTGTATCTGCAGTAACGGTTGTGCCAATGTCGTCTCCTCCTTCCCCTTCGATAGTCCGCTCCCGCTGGAAGAAGCCCAAAATGCCCGTCGGCCGGACGAGGGCGATGACCATGATGATGACGCCGTAAATGATGAGGTCGATGCCTCGACCGGCGCCGCCAAGGGCCGCCCGCGCGTACTGGGAGATGGGCATCAAGATGGCAGCTCCGAGCACTGGTCCCCAAATGGTGCCGGCACCGCCGACCGCGGCCACCATGACGATCTCAACGCTGAGCGCGTGGTGGGTGACGCTTTCTGGGTCGATGTAAAGGACGTATTGGGAATAGAAAGTGCCGGCGATGGCGGTGAAAAAGGCACTCAGCATGGTGGCGATGATGCGCTGGCGGACGGTGTTGATCCCCAGGGCGCTGGCCACTTGCTCGCTGTCCCGAATGGCCCGGAAGTAATAGCCCGTTCGGGACCTTTCAATGTAGTAGCAGACGAGGATGGCGATCCCGAGCAAGCTGAAGATGATGATGTGGTAGGGTATCTTGTCCTTAAACTGCATGAACCGCCACGTATCGGGCATCAAGGGCAGCGGGATGCCGATGGCACCTTCCACGTAATCCCAGTTGGTCATCAGGATCTGGAAGGTCCTGGCGAAGGCTTGGGAGGCGATGGTGAAGTAGGGACCTCGCAGCCGCGAAGTCGGATAGGCCATCCCTGCCGCCACGATGGCCGCCAGTATGCCGCCGCAGAGCATGCCGATCCAGGGCGAGAATCCCCCCTTGACGAGCATCATTGTGGACGTGTAGGCTCCGATGCCGAAGAATGCACTTTGTCCAAAGGAGTATAAGCCGGTATACCCCCCCATGATGTTCCAAGCAACCCCCAACAGTCCGTACATCCCGACCATGATCAGGACGTGGCGATAGAAGGGCGCCTTGGAAAACAAGGGGGTGATGGCCACTACTCCCACATACAGTAGCACTATCATAATGGTTTTTCGCGAAATCTTAGGCAACGCAGTACAGCCCCCTATCAAGTGCAACCGAGCCTACCATCCGAACAAGCCTGTGGCCGGTCGCAGAATGATCACCACCATGTAGGTCATGAACACGATCGCGTACTTCACCGCCGGACTGATAAAGAATCCTCCCAGGGACTCGATGATCCCGATGAGGATCCCGGCGACGAAGGATCCTTCGACGCTGCCGAAGCCTCCCAGGGCGACGGTGGCGAAGGCGATCATGCTGAAGAAGGTCCCTACATAGGGGAAGATGTAGTAGAAGGTGGCCAGCAGCACCCCTGCCGCTCCGACGCAGGATATGCCCAATCCGAAGGTGATGGCGTAGATGTTGTCGATGTTGATGCCGACTAATCGGGCGCCCTCCGAGTCGATGGAGGTTGCCTGGATGGCCCTCCCTGTCCTGGTGAAACGAATCAAATAGTAGGCAAAGGCGAAGACAAGGATGGAGCCGACGGATGCGATGACTTCCGGGATGCCCACATGCACGCCGAAAACCGGCAAATCCCCCGTAGTCCAGGTCAGGAACCGCTCCGCCAGGCGGTAGTTGGGCGTCCACAGGAACATGGCCATGTTGGCCATGAAAACGCTTAAACCAAAAGTGGTCAGGATCTGACTGATCCTGGTGCCGCCGATGATGCGCTTAATGAGCCCTTTGTAGACCCCGACACCCACCACGAACAGAATGGGAATAATAAAAACGATAGAAATCAAAGGGTCCAATCGGAACAGCACGGAAAACCAATAGGCGAGGAACATCCCCAGCATCAGGAATTCCCCATGGGCGAAGTTGACTACGTCCATAACCCCGTAAATCAAGGACAGGCCTAGTGCGATGAGAGAGTAGACAAACCCCATCAGCAGGCCTGACATCAACGCTTGCATAAGACCGATGTTCACCTGGAACCATCTCCCCTTTCAGCATTACCAGCGAAATGATATTAGGGGCGGCAATGCCCCCAAAGCACTCGTCTCAGGCCGGGCATGGGAACGCGGGCTCCTAAGCGGCGTACTCGGGAAGAATGCTTAAAACCCATATGATATGTATTGCTGGGTGTTTCGCTGGTCCGGATATGACTCGACCCTTTGCCGAGAGTATGGATCGCCTAACGGCCTCCAGCCCGGTCCCTTTGCAGAAAGGCTTCACCCCCTTCAGGTGGCAGCGGCGTTCAGTGGGGTGAAAGAGGGGTGCAATCGGTAGAAGATGCCACTAGGATCATCACCGGATGCAGGTTGCAAAAATGTCGGATCTGTTCGCTTGCTGTGTTTATTCGCTTTTTATTGGCCTGATTCCTGCGTTGAACTGAAAGGTGTGGGAAATATACTGAAGTAGAACATTGGATAAGATAATGTTGAGGAGCAATGAATGAAAAAGTGAGGGGACGGCGGCGCCGTCCCCGGGGTTCTCGCACATTTATTGCATAGCTTCCATAGCAGCGTTCTGACCGGCTATGCGGCCAAACACTATGGCCATCGCGACGTAATTGCCGCTCATGTAGTTGGCTCCATGGCCGGCTCCAGCTACTTCCCCGGCCGCGTAGAGTCCAGGTATGGGCCGCCCATCGGTGCTGAGGACCTCGGCCTGCTCATTGATGCGCACTCCACCGAGGGTAAACATCAGATTTGGCCCAATTTCAATGCCGTAGAATGGCGGGACCGCAATCGGATGAGCAATGCTTCTGTTGAACTCGGGATCCTCGCCCCGTTCAATGTATGAATTGTAATTCTTCACCGTCTCGAGGAATTGCTTCTTATCGATGCCCAGGATGTCAGCCAACTCCTCTAAGGTGGCGGCCTCCTGAACTAAGTTGTTCTCTTCAAAGTCCCTCAGGACATCGTCTCGACTCCACCCGATCACCAGGGGCGTGGTTGTGTCCTGGATGAATTGTCGCATCACATCATCGAAGATGAGGAACATCCGCCCATCGGTCTGTTCAGCCAGGCTGTCCATGATATTGGCGAAGGTATTCGGAAATTCGGTTACAAAGCGGCGGCCCTCTCGGTTAACATAGATCGATCCATGGGGGGTCGCGATGTAACCCCGGACATAGACTTCTCTCCCGTCGGGCAGTCTTGCCCCTGTGGGGTAGAGCTTGACATACTGCATGTTTTCCAGACTTGCCCCAGCTTTTAGGGCCATCTTGAAGCCGTCGCCATAGGCATAAGCAAAACCAGCCGACATGGGATCCATGGCCATTACTTCGGGGGCATAAGCCGTGAGCAGCTCATCACTAGCTCCATACCCACCGGTAGCCAAGATGACGTTGCGGCCAAGGATGTTGATCATCTTTCCGTCCCTTGTTTCGGCTTGTACGCCAATGACTCGTCCGTCGGTAGCCTGAATAAGCTCCCGGCCCCTTGTCTGCATGAGGATTGTCACGCCGGCCTTCTCGGCGGCATCTTGCAGCGCCTTGATGATGGCCGCTCCTGTTCCTTCACTTGGATAGGACCTGACTGTTCGCTGTAATGTATGTTCGGGAAAATCTGGATAGAAACGAAAGTCGCACCCTAGGTCAGCCAACCAGTCAATAGCGGCACCGGCATTCTCGGCGGTAATCCGGGCAAGCTTCGTATCATTCTTATACTTGCCCTCGCGGAGCATGTCGGCAAAGTGAATGTCGGCACTATCACTTAAGATGCCATGCTGTTTTTGGAAACGGTGACCAGCGCCGCTCATTGCACCGCCGGAAACTAGAACGCTGCCCCCCAGGAAGGGCAATTGTTCAAGCAGCACAACCTTCGCACCCAGACTAGCAGCTTCCACCGCGGCTGCAAGTCCGGCTCCGCCGCCGCCTACAACTACGACGTCCCATTGTTCTCCCGTTGCTCCTGCCATTGTTGAGAACAACATTAGAAACACTGCAACCCAACATAGTATGCGTGCCAAATCCTTCGCCTCCTGTCTCTTGCAGTTGCTGTTGCATGCAGTTGCCATGCTTGCTGAGTCTTCGCTAAGCTCTCAACGACCAACAGTTCAAACGTGACTTTGTCGTCGTGTCCTCTTGCACGTTCTCCGTCAACTGCCCATCCGCTCTTTTCACAGAGGTCTTCGCTGACACTAGGAGTACAGGTCCACAAAGGCCCTTGGAGAAAGAAGCTTCACCTCCTTCGAGTGGCAACGACGGGCCTTGGACTAAATGAGGAGCATAATTGATAGAGCATGCCGCGATGATTGTCCCCACTGAATAGGGGAAATAGATCTAGAATAGTCAGATCTATGTAATCGCTGTATGTATTCGC
>JAAYLV010000040.1 GCA_012521755.1 Bacillota bacterium
AGAAGCTCCTGGCTACGCCAGGAGCTTCTCTTCGCGTCTGGGGTCTTTTAGTCCACCCCGTAAGGCAGCAGGTTATCCTCTTCGTCGAACCGGAAGGGGACCGGCTCGCTCAAGATCTCGATCTGCGGGTTGGCTTTCGCCTCGGGCAGGAGAGCTTCCGAGATCCAAATCTCCCCAAGCTCCAGGGTATTCCTGATGTGCACTACCTTGGCTTCGGTGGGTTTGACCCCATTGACCGTCACTAGCGCCACTACCAGAGCCTGCCGGTCGTTGTCCACCGTCACCGGTATCTTGGCTCCGGCCAGCTCTGTCGAGGTAATTACATTCGCGTAAGTGTACTCGTAGTTGATCTTATCGACCAGGCGCCTGGTTGTCACATCGGCCATGCCGATGCCCGTGGCATTCCCGTGGGTTTCCTCAGTCAGATCCCGCACCACAATCTTATGGGTCTTCGGCTCATGATCCATTTTCGCCATGAAGGCCGGCACAAAGCGGCCGGTGACATTGGGATCGAGCCCCGAGCCGCTGATATTCTTGCCGATCTCATCGATCACCAGGACGTGGATCTCCTTAAACAGAAGCTTGGCCATGGCTTCTTTGGACACTTCGAGCAGCTCCATGTCCGTAGTCTCGAAATCATCGGGCAAAACGGCGCGGATGATCATCGGCTGTTCATAGCCGTTTTCGACGATCGCCAATCCGCAGGCCACCGGCGCCTTAGACCGGATGGTGCGGCCCATATCGGGGATCAGCTTCGCGAAGGTGTGGAAGCCCAGTTTATGGATCATTGTTGCGCCTCTGTGCTTGCCAAGGCCGATGGCCAGCATTTTCGTCAGCCCGCTTTCCACAGGGCCGCGAAAATCGGTGTGCACCTTGACCCGGTTGATGACCACAATGCCGTCTGACTCGAAGGCGTGCTTATCGATATAGGTATCCACACCCAGCTCGCTAACGCCGGTGTAGACCGTTTCCATCGATGAGCGGATGGGGCATCCCATGGTTTCTTCGGTAATGTTGTAGCTGGCGAGGACTTCTAGCTGTCCCTCGGCCGTGGCCCCACCGTGGCTGCCCATGGCTGGCACAATGAAGGGGTGGGTGCCCATACTCTTAAGCTTATTCACCGTTGCTTTGACTATATCGAAAATATTGGCTATGCCTCGGCTGCCCACAGCCACCGCGATCTGTCCGCCGGGCTTGATGCGGGCCCTAATCTCCTCCCTGTCTAGTTCCTTGTTGATGACCGCCGGAATGTCATCGATTTTGTCGGAGCGAAAATGCTGTCGGATTTTAACCATACGCGGCAGGTCGATATCGAAGCCACCCTCTACTATCGGCATAAACAATCCTCCCTCCGGAATTTACCTAGAGGTTCTTTCGCCTTGTTGGCACCCCTTTCCTTCATAGTTTGCCCTTTTCATTAGGCACCGTAATGCACATTCTAAGAAGGAGGGGATCGGGACCGGGGAGAACTTGGGAGCTAAGGAACAGATTCGATGGAGGTAAGGAGACCTTAGGCGGCGAAATACCATTCTCGGCAAGATTGACATCCTAGGAGCGAGGCAGTTGCAAAATACTAGTCAAACCTACCGGCTGGTACGTCTGGCCTTATTTGTTGCTTTGGCCATCATGCTGCACATCTTTGAGGCGATGCTGCCCTTGCCCTATCTGTTTCCCGGGGCCAAGTTGGGCCTAGCGAACATCATCAGCCTCTTTGTGCTTCTCCTATTCGGCTTCAAAGACGCCCTCTTGGTGAGTTTTTTACGCACCATCCTGGGAGGGCTCATGTCGGGGACCTTCTTGACCATCACCTTTTGGCTCAGCTTCTCCGGCGGTATAGCCAGCACCTTAGTCATGGGGGCGTGCTATCGACTGGCCAAAGGGGACATCGGTACGATTGGCCTTTCCGTCGTCGGCGCATTGACCCACAACCTCGCCCAGATCACCGTTGCTGCCTTGCTGATCGGCAACTGGGGCATCTTCGTCTATTTGCCCTACCTCATCTTCTTTGCCCTGCCCACTGGTTTTTTCGTCGGTCTGGTGACCAATCAGCTAGAGCGATTCCAATCAGGGAGCATCCCCCGTCCATGATGGTATAGAACCTTCCCTTTTCGTGCAGGATCCCTCCATGGGTGATCCTCTTGTCAGTAGCACAACTGCAAGAACCAAAACTGATAGCTCGCTTTGTGACGACGACCCTGCCCGCGGTGCAAAGGGAGATGGGGCGCTGGGAGCGGACGGCCCAGGCCTCGTTGCAGGGACGGCTTAAGGAGCAGGCCCTCAGGAGCTTGAAGCATAAACGCTTCCATGCCCAGGGGGGAAGCGTCTACATGCTCCATGCCCCAGGCTTTGCTCCCCACCTGGTTAAGCTGATCGTCGCCTTGCAGACTATCAGCGATTACTTGGACAACTTATGTGATCGGATGGGCCCCCAAGAGGAGCGGAGCCTTTGGCTCCTCCATCAGGCAATGCTCGATGCCTGCAGTCCCGGCGCGGCCATCCAGGACTACTATGCCGCGTATCCTTGTCGTGGCGACTTTGGGTACCTGTCGGCTCTGGTGGCCGAATGTCAGAAGCAGGCCGCCGCTCTGCCGGGCTATCCGGCGGCGAAGACGGAGGTCCTGGCCCTGGTGTCCCTTTACTCCCATCTGCAGACCTATAAACACCTGGATAAGAGCTGTCGCGCCCGGCGTCTCCAGGACTGGATCAGGCCCCATCTAGTCCGCTTCCCCGAGCTTTACTGGTGGGAGTTTGCTGCAGCCTGCGGGTCTACCCTCGGCGTCTTTGCCCTCTTTCAGCGGGCCGCGCAGGGGATGACCTCCCCTGAGGCCCGGGCCCTGGTGGAAGCCTATTTTCCCTGGATCTGCGGCCTGCACATTCTCCTTGATTACCTGATCGACCAGGGAGAAGATGAGGAGGAAGGGGACCTCAATTTCGTTTCCTTCTATCCCGACAGGGACGAGTGCCAACGGCGCCTTGTCCTCTTCACCAAAGAGGCCCTGGCCAGGGCCGATGCCCTGCCGGAGCCCCATTTTCACCGGGCCGTTGTCCGGGGACTCATCGCGTTGTACCTTTCCGACCCGAAGGTAGAAAGCTTGGGCCTTGAGAGCTTGGCCGCTTCCCTGGTGGATGAGGCCGGAGGTCTGACGGGCAGTTACTTGAGGATTTGCTGCCTCCTTCGCCGGTTAGGGGTAGTGTGAGAAGGCCAAGAGTTGCTCCTCAAGGGGGCCTTGTTCGAGGAGCCCCGCGGCCAGAGAGCGAAGATGCTCGCGGGCGGGGTGGGGGGGCAGGGCCCGTAAGGCTTCCTCGGCTATTTTCACCTGCCTGGCGGCCTGTTGCCAAGCGTAGAGGATAGCATCTTCTTCCCGGAGCATTCTATCCAACAACTGCCCGGCCCGCCGTTCCTGGCCGCTCAGCAAAAGCCGCGTCAGTTCATCTCCGTAGGGCGAGTGACGCCGGGCGTAGAGGACCGGCAAAGTGAAGTTGCCCTGCATAAAATCCCATCGGACAGGTTTGCCCAGCTCATCTTCCTGGGCAGTAAGATCGAGAATATCATCGATGATCTGAAAGGCGCAGCCTAGCCTGAGGCCGTAGTTCCCCAAAGCCTGGAGTTGGTCTAAGGGGGCGTCAAAGAGGAGGGCCCCGCTTTGGCAGCAGGCGGCCAGGAGCTGGGCAGTCTTATTCTCGATGCAGCGGAAGTAATTGGCCTCCCTTTGATCTGGCTGGTATGCCCGCAGGATCTCCTCAATCTCCCCCTCGCACATCAACCTGATGGCCTCGGTCATCCGGCGCAGGACCGCCGGTTTGGGCAGCGCCGCGAGGAGGGAAAAGGCGCTGGCAAAGAGGTGGTCACCGGTGAGGACGGCGATCTGGTTTCCCCATAAGTCGTTGATTGTCCGCTCTCCCCGCCGCATGTGGGCGTTATCGATGATATCATCATGGACGAGGGAGGCGAGATGGATTAGCTCCGCAGCCACCGCGGCATCCACTACTACTCCTTCCGGCAAAGGATAGAAGGATGCGGCGAGAACGGTCAAGATCGGTCGCAGGCGTTTGCCGCCCCCGTCGAGGAGATTCCTGCTGAGCCGCGCGGCCAGGTGCCCTCCCGCGACCTCTTCCCGCAGTTTTTCTTCGACCACCTCCAGAAGGGGATGCTCCCCCTTGATTTCCTCTAAGACTTGGGCCAGTTTAGCCACCTTTCCACACCTCCCGCGGTAGTCTTTGGTGATTCGCTGGCAGGTAACCGTGGAAAAGGCAGGAAGTCTAATTTTCGTTGACGTATAGTAGAAAAGAGTTCTGGCTCCATCGCTAGACATAATCTGGCTGTGCAGCTCAAGACTATGGATGGAGGCTGCCCCTTAAGGGGCTCTGGGAGGAAGGATGCGGTGAAGGAATACGGGGGAATATCCGTTGCCGTCGATGTGGTGCTCTTTCGCCGGGGTGATCCACCTCAGGTCTTGCTGATCCAGCGGGGACGTCCGCCCTTCATGGGGCGCTGGGCATTGCCCGGGGGCTTTGTGGAGGTGGATGAAGACTTGCTGGCCGCGGCCGAGCGAGAGCTGGCGGAGGAGACGGGCCTGTCGGGGGTTGAGTTGACCCAGCTTGGAGCCTTTGGTGCGGTGGACAGGGATCCGCGGCGGCGGGTCATCAGCATCGCTTACTGGGGCGTCATTGACGAGGAGCGGGATGTTGTAGCCGGCGATGATGCCGCGAGGGCTGCCTGGCATCCTTTGACCGACTTGCCGCCCTTGGCCTTCGATCATGGGGAGATACTAGGACTTGCTCGCCAAAGGGCCGGACTGTAGCCATGAAGGAGCCGTGGCTGGTTTACACCGTTGAGGAGGGTGTATCGGACCACCTTAACGTCAAAGGGTACCTGCGCGGTCGCAGGGAGTTTTCCCGGCGGTTGGTGCGCCGCCTCAACGCCCAGGGAAAGATCTATCTAAACGATCAACCGGCCCGCCTCAAGGACTTGGTGCGGCCTGGAGACCGACTGGTCGTGTTCCCCCTGGAGGAAAGCCTGTTAGACGTTGAAGGGGCTCCCCAGGTGCCCCTTCTGTATGAAGATGAGGAGCTCTTAGTGGTGAACAAGCCTCCAGGGATGGTGGTTCATCCCACCAGGGCCCACCAGGAGGGGACTCTGGTTCAAGGGCTGCAAGCTATCCTCCAGAGCCGGGGGATGATGCGGAGGGTGCACCTGGTCAATCGGTTGGACAAGGACACATCGGGATTAGTCCTGGTGACTAAAGACCCCTTAAGCCACCAGCGGTTGAGCAAGTTGATGGGGGAGGGCAGGGTGACCCGGTCCTATCTGGCCATTGTCTGGGGCTATTGGCCAAGCCTGCGGCTTGAGCTGGCTTTGCCCATCCGGCGGCAGCCAGGTCATCCCATGCGGCGGGAGGTCCACCGGGATGGACAGCGGGCCGTCACCCATGTCGAGCTCATGGAGCGCTGCCCGTTGGCCTCCCTCTTGGAAGTTCACTTGCTGACCGGTCGCACCCATCAGATTCGCGTTCATTTAGGGGCCATCGGATTTCCCCTGGTGGGGGACGAGCTTTATGGCTTGGGCAAAGAAGAACCTATCGGGCGGCAGGCCCTGCATGCTCACCGGCTAGCCTTTCCCCATCCTCGTACGGGGGAGGAGCTTTCTTTCAACGCACCTTTGCCTGGGGACATGCAGGAGCTTTGGAGCCTATTGAAGGAGGAGTGCCCGTGAAGATCGGCGTTGTCAGTGATACTCACGGTTCCCTAACGGCGTGGCAAAAAGCTTTGGATGGACCCTGCCGCGACGCGGACCTCATTTTGCATGCGGGCGATGTACTCTACCATGGCCCCCGCAACCCCTTTCCCCGGGAGTACAAGCCGGCAGATTTAGCAGTCGCCATCAACAACTGTCCCATCCCTTTGCTGATAGCCCGGGGCAATTGCGACACGGAGGTGGATCAAGCGGTCCTGACCGTTCCCCTCCAGTCCCCTTATCTGTTGGTCCAGGAAGGAGGAAAGCGCATCATGGTGACCCACGGTCATGCTGCATCCTTAGATGAACAGGTCAGGTGGGCGGCCCGCTGTGGGGTGGATCTGTTGATCACCGGGCACACCCATGTTCCTGTCTTGCAGCGGTTTGACGCCATCTTGCACCTCAATCCCGGGAGCCTTTCCCTGCCAAAACAGCCGGAGCCAATTCCTACCTTGGCTCTGATTGAAGGTGAATGGGTAAAGGTCGTCGAATTGGAATCGGGTAGGGAGATTATGAGTGAGGCGCTTAAATAAATGCCCTTCGGAAGGGGGGAGCGGATAGACGGGAGCGGAGAGTCGTGAAAACAAGCGAAACCAAGAAACGGAGGGAAGAAACTTGCAAAAACGTTTAGCATGTCTAGTGCTGGCATTGGTATTAATCGTTGGCGGCATTGCCGGGGCCGAGAGGGCCGCGGAGCAGATTATTCGTTTCAACATAGGGGCGGAGCCGGAAACCCTCGATCCGGCCAAGTCGACAGGGGTGCCTGAGGCTAGGATCGAACTTAACGTTTTCGAAGGTTTGACGCGCCTGGATGAGAACGATATGCCCCAGCCGGCCATTGCGGAGAGCTGGGAGATCAGCGAGGACGGTCTGCGCTACGTTTTCCATCTGCGCAAGTCCCAGTGGTCCAATGGCGATCCTGTCACCGCCCACGACTTCGAATACGCTTGGAAGAGGGCCCTGGCTCCGGAGACTGCTTCCCAGTATGCCTATCAGCTTTTCTACATAAAGAACGGCGAGGCATACAATGCCGGGGAAATCACCGATCCGAGCCTGGTGGGCGTGCGGGCTTTGGACGATTACACCCTGGAAGTGGAACTTGAAGCCCCCACCGCTTATTTCCTCTCCTTGGCGGCCTTCCCCACCTTGATGCCCGTCAATCGGAAAGTGGTGGAAGCCGATCCCGAAGGCTGGTTCTTGAAGCCCGAGACCTATGTGGGCAACGGCCCCTTCAAGGTGACCAAGTGGGTCCACAACAGCTACCTAGAGCTGGAGAAAAACCCCCTCTACTGGGATGCGGACAGCGTCATCTTGGACAAGCTCGTCGCCACCACCATCGAGTCGGAAGATACCGAACTGGTCATGTTCGAGACAGGTCAGCTGGACATCACCAATACTGTCTCCCGCCCCGAGATCCCGCGGTTGGAGAGGGAAGGCCTTCTTAAGGTGATCCCCAATCTGGGCACCTACTACTACATCTTCAACTGCGAAGTTGAACCCCTCAACGATCCTCGGGTGCGGAAGGCTTTGAGCATGGCCATCGATCGGGAGGCCATCACCGAGTACGTGACCAGGGCTGGCGAAATCCCCGCCTTCGCGTTTGTACCTCCGGGAATTCCCGATGCGGAGCCGGGCAAGGATTTCCGGGAAGTTGGCGGCGACCTCATCGAGGAAAACGTAGAGAAGGCTAAGGCCTTGTTGGCTGAGGCCGGCTATCCCGACGGCAAGGGCTTCCCAACCTTGAATATCCTCTACAACACGATGGATATGCATAAGGCCATCGCCGAGGTAATTCAGGAGTTCTGGAAGAAGAACCTGAACATCGACGTGCGGCTGATGAACCAGGAGTGGGGCGTCTACCTCAACAGCCGGGACGAGGGCGACTTCGAGATAGCTCGGGCCGGCTGGATCGGCGACTACGTCGACCCCATGACCTTCATGGATATGCATGTGAAAGACGGCGGCAACAACGACTCCAACTGGAGCGATCCGGAGCACGACCGGCTGATTCAACTGGCCAAGTCCAGCAACGATCCGGCGGTGCGGATGCAGGCCATGCATGAAGCCGAGGCGATCCTGATGGACCAGCTGCCCGTCATGCCCATCTACTACTACGTCGAAGCCTTCTTGGAGAAGGATTATGTCAAGGACGTAATCTACTCCAGCCTAGGCTTCATCGACTTTAAGTACGCTTGGGTAGCCAAGCACTAAGACCAACTGGGGGTGACTTCTAGGGAGTCACCCCTCCCTTTGGGTCTGGAGGGATGTGATGGTGATTGGGTAGGTATGTTGTCAGGCGTTTGCTATCGATGCTCTTGGTCCTGTGGGTCATCGCCACGGTGACTTTTATTTTGATGAATATAATCCCCGGCGGACCTTTCGCTTCGGAAAAACCCCTGCCGGAGGCCGTCAAGCGCAATATCGAGGCCCGCTATCGCTTAAATGATCCATTGTGGAAGCGCTACGTCGATTACATGTGGAATCTTATCCGGTGGGATTTGGGGCCGTCGTTCAAATATGAGGGCCGAACGGTCAACGACATCATCAACTCCGGCTTCCCGGTATCGGCAATCCTAGGGGTTACTGCGGTGGCCTTGGCTTTGCTCCTGGGGATTCCCGCGGGGGTCCTAGCCGCGCTCAAACAGAACAAATGGCCCGATACCTTGGCCATGCTGGCCGCAACCGTCGGCGTTTCTGTACCCAGCTTCATCATGGCCACTTTTCTAATGTACATCTTTGCCTATAAGCTGCGGTGGTTCCCCGCCGCCTTGTGGGGCCGCCCATCCCAGGTGGTCCTGCCGGCCCTGGCCCTGGCAGGGTTTCCCGCGGCCTTTTTCGCCCGACTGACCCGGGCCAGTATGCTTGAGGTCCTTTCTGAGGATTTCATCAGGACGGCTCATGCCAAGGGTCTGTCGACCACCGCGGTCATAGTGCGGCATGCTCTTAAATGCGCTCTTATCCCTATCTTTACGTATCTGGGCCCCCTGCTTGCCCAAATAATGACCGGTAGCTTCGTCATCGAGAAGATCTTCGCTATCCCGGGCCTGGGCCAGCATTATGTGACAAGCATCTACAACCGGGATTACACGGTGATTCTCGGGGTCACAGTCTTTTATTCCATTCTGCTGGTGACCTTGAATTTCCTAGTTGACCTGGGATATATACTCCTCGACCCGAGGATCAAGCTGACGGAGCCTTCATCTTAACCACTGGAGCTAGGGAGGCAGGTTGTGATCATGCAAGAAGAACTTTTCTTACCCCTTCCCAAGGAAGAAGCGCCGGAGAGGGTGATGCGGCCGAGCACTACCTATTGGCAGGATGCTTGGCGCCGGCTGCGGCAGAATCGGGGGGCCATGGCCGGTTTGGTGGTAATCGTCCTGATCTGTCTGTTTGCCATCGTCGGCCCTTATCTCAGCCCTTATTCCTACTCGGACCAAAGCCTAATTAGGGCTAATCGGCCCCCGAGCAAGGCTAACCCCCTCGGGACCGACAATCTCGGCCGAGATATTGCCACCCGTCTCATGTACGGAGCCAGGATCTCCTTGGCCATTGGTGTGTTCGCCAGCCTGATCAACTTGACCATCGGTGTAGTCTACGGGGGGATTGCAGGTTTCTTTGGCGGCCGGGTGGACAATGTGATGATGCGGGTGGTGGACATTCTCTACGGAATTCCTTCCCTGCTTTACATCATCCTGCTGATGGTGGTCTTAGGCCCCGGGTTTGGCAATATTCTCATCGCGATTGGTCTTACCGAGTGGCTGTCCATGGCCAGGATCGTGCGGGGACAGATCCTCAGCATGCGGGAGCAAGACTTTGCCCTGGCGGCCCGCTGCCTCGGGGCTAGTCGTTGGCGGATCCTCTTTCGGCATCTGATCCCCAACAGCGTGGGGCCGATAATCGTCACGGCGACCTTGACCATCCCCCAGGCCATTTTCCTGGAAGCCTTTTTGAGCTTCATTGGACTTGGGGTGAGCGCCCCTATGGCCAGTTGGGGCGTCCTGGCATCTGATGGACTCGCCGGCATCAGGTCCTATCCCTGGCAGCTGTTGGCCCCGGCCATTGCAATTAGCGTTACCATGCTGGCCTTCAATTTTCTAGGCGATGGTTTAAGGGATGCCCTTGATCCCCGCCTGCGTTCGTAGGGAGGTTTGAGTGTGGCTCTATTAGAAATCCGCAATTTGCGCACATCCTTCTTCACCCACCTGGGTGAAGTCAAGGCTGTCGACGGCGTTAGCTTTCAGGTGGGAGAAGGAGAAGCCGTCGCCTTGGTGGGAGAGTCGGGATGCGGCAAGAGCGTTACGGCTCTATCCATCATGGGGCTTGTCCCTCCTCCGGGGAAGGTCATCGGCGGCGAGATCATCTTCGCTGGAGAAGATTTGACGAAGCTTTCCGGGCCGAAGATGCGCCACCTGCGGGGGAACGTCCTGAGCATGATTTCTCAAGACCCGATGACCTCCCTCAATCCGGTGTTGAACATTGAAACCCAATTGGGAGAGGGTCTGCGGCTCCACAAGGGGATGGACGCGAAAGCTGCTCGGGAGCGGGTCCTTGAACTATTAAATCTGGTAGGCATCCCCGAGGCGGAGCGGCGCTTGCGCCAGTATCCCCATGAATTCAGCGGCGGCATGCGCCAGCGGCTCATGATCGCGATGGCCCTTGCTTGTTCGCCCAAGATGCTCATCGCCGATGAACCGACAACGGCCCTAGATGTAACGATCCAGGCCCAGATCATTGAGCTGCTCAAGGAGCTCAAATCGCGTCTTTCTTCTTCCATCTTGCTCATCACCCACGATATGGGGATTGTGGCCGGCCTTTGTCAGCGGGTCATTGTGATGTACGCCGGCCGGGTAGTTGAGACCGGGTCTGTGGAAGCCGTCTTCGACGATCCCCAACACCCCTACACCTGGGGTTTGCTGCGCTCCCTGCCCCGCCTCGATCAGCGAAAGGAACGCTTGGTGCCCATCCCGGGGCAGCCCCCCGACCTGCTGGCTTCACCTCAAGGCTGTCCCTTTGCACCCCGTTGCCGGTGGGCCATGCGGATCTGTGTAAAGCAGATGCCTGAGATGATTACCACCGCCAAGGGAACGGTGGCTTGCTGGCTGCAAGAGCTTGGCCCCCAGGCTGTCAAGCGGGCCCGGGAGGAGGTAGCTTGATGGAACCAGTACTGGAAGTAAGGGATTTACAGAAATATTTCCCCGTCACCCGGGGAATCCGGCAGAAAACCGGGGGGATGCTGAAGGCTGTCGATGGCATCAGCTTCGACCTTTACCGGGGGGAAACCTTGGGACTGGTCGGCGAGAGCGGCTGCGGCAAGACCACCGCGGGACGGACGATTGTGCGCCTTTATGAGCCTACCGGGGGAACAGTCCGCCTGCATGGCCAGGACATCTTTTCCCTTTCGGAAAAGGAGATGCTCCCTGTTCGTCGGCAGATCCAGATGATTTTCCAAGACCCCTATTCGTCCCTCAACCCCCGCATGACCGTCGGGGATACCATCACGGAAGCTTTGGAAATCCACGGCTTGGCCGCAGGTCGGCGGAATGAGCGGGTGGGGGAGCTTTTGGACATGGTGGGTCTTGGCCACGAGATGGCAGGGAGATACCCCCATGAGTTTAGCGGCGGCCAAAGGCAGCGGATCGGGGTGGCCCGGGCCTTAGCCGTCGAGCCCCAAGTGATTATTTGCGACGAGCCGGTCTCGGCCTTGGATGTGTCGATCCAGGCCCAGGTAATCAACTTGTTGGAAGAGCTCCAAGAAAAGCTGGGTCTAACCTACCTCTTCATTTCCCATGACCTGGCCGTCGTCCGCCATATCAGTCATCGGGTGGCCGTGATGTATCTGGGCAAGCTGGTGGAGGTCGCGCCAAGCGATCAGATTTACGACAACCCCCTCCATCCCTACACAGAAGCCCTCATGTCGGCCATTCCCATCCCCGATCCGAAAGTGGAAAGCCAGCGTCAGCGGATCATCCTGACGGGGGATGTGGCAAGCCCCATCGACTTGCCCCCTGGCTGCCGCTTCGCCAGCCGCTGTCCCAAGGTGGAGGATCGGTGCCGCCAAGAAGAGCCGGCTATGGTAGACGTTGGCGGCGGGCACTTGGTAGCCTGCCACCTAGTGGGCTGAGCTGGGCTCATGCCCCTTAGCTTGCTTGGCGATGGGGGCCCTAAGAGGGCCCCCGCTCGCAGGCTTGACCTCTACCCTCTCTTGATCCCCTTTGGCAAAATCCCCCTTCACTCTAGTCTCCCTCGCGGAGAATGTCTGCTCCGCCATGTCATACCAATCCTCTTTTCCCAGGCCAGGGGAAGGAGCTTCCGGCAAGGCCTCCGGCTGAGGAGGAAACACGTCTCAAGGAAACGAATTCTCACTGGCAAGGGTAGAATCTGTAAAGGAGATGGAAGAATGCGACTCAAAGACAAGGTGGCCCTGGTCACTGGGTCGGGACGGGGCATCGGTTTTGCCATTGCCCGTCACTTAGCCAAGGAAGGGGCCCGGGTGGCCCTTTGTGACATCGATGGAGAGTTGGCGGCCAAGGCCGCTGATGCCTTGCGCCAAGAAGGTTTTGAGGCCCTAAGCTACAAGGTGGATGTGACCGATACTCCGGCCATCGAGGCCATGGTGGAAGACATCGTCGCCCAGTGGGGCGGCATCGACATCTTGGTGAACAACGCCGGCGTCATCCTGGTGAAGAAAGTCCTCGACATCACCGATGAGGAATGGGATTGGGTCTTCCGGGTGAATGCACGGGGGACCTTTGCCTGCTCCCGGATCGTCGGTCGGCATATGGCCTCCCGGGGAGGCGGCGTTATCATCAACGCGTCGTCGAACTCGGGCAAGACCCCGGGCCGGTTCCAAGCAGCCTATGCGGCGAGCAAGTTTGCGGTGGTGGGACTGACCCAAGCCTTGGCCATGGAGCTTGGCCCTTACAACATTAGGGTCAACGCGTATTGCCCTGGCATCGTCGAGACTGACATGTGGGATTACATCGATGAGCGGCTGGCGGAACTCACCAATACGCCGGTTGGCCAGGCCCGCCGGGAGACAGTCAGCCAGATTCCCCTAGGTCGGGCGGCCAACGAGGAGGATGTGGCCAAGGTAGTTGTCTTCCTTGCTTCCGATGACAGCGCCTACATGACCGGTCAGTCCCTCAACATATGTGGAGGCAGGCGCATGCACTAATTGAGGAGGTGGCGCAAATGGTGAAGAGAACCCATCATATTGGCTTTACCGTTAAGGACTTGGAGCGCTCCGTCAGGTTCTATCAAGAAGGTTTAGGCCTTGAGCTGATCACCCGGATACCAGGTCCCAATCCGTATCACTCCGAGATTACCGGTTATCCTGACACCCATCTGTCCATTGCCTTTTTCAGACTGCCGGGAAGCGATGCACCCCTAGAGCTCATCGAGTATGTGTCCCCCGCCGGCGAGCCCCTCGACATGGAGACCAATCGGCCGGGGAACGGCCATTTTGGTGTGGTCGTAGACGATCTGGAAGCCACCGTTAAGCGTTTGCAGGAGTATGGGGGGAAGCTCCAGTCAACGGGGATTGTCTCCATTCCCACCGGTCCCAACAAGGGAGCCAAGGTCGTGTACCTGCGGGATCCCGACGGCATCACTGTCGAGCTGTTCGAGTATCCAACGGAGTGACCTTAGCTATCTCCAGAACCCTGGGCCTTTAGGCTCAGGGTTTTCTAATTGGCGGGTCCGGGCCGGAGGTGCCGACATCCCCCGGGACTTTTGGCTATTTGGCGGGTCCGTTCCGAGGAAGACCGACTGCTTCTAAGGGAATGGGACAAGGAGATGACCCGGAGGAAGCCTTCAACGAGGCGGCCAAGGGTTGACTTCCGATTGGCCGCTTCCTGGACGGTACGGTGGGACGTTGGCGCGCAAGCAAAGGGCAGCCTCCCAACTATTCAAAAGCCCCTCCAATTTGCAGAAAGTCCCTAATTAAATAAAAGCGCGAAATTACCATTGGTAGGGAGGAATCCTAGTATTGATAGCGAAAAAATAGATTGGGGTTGTGATACTTATCTCAAACTGATGCGCGGAGATAAGTAGCGACCCGATGATTCATGGGAAAGGAGAAAGGTGCAGTATGCAACGAAAGGTTTTGTCAGGAGTAGTTGCCCTAGTCGTTGTGCTGAGTATGGTCGGTATGGCTCTGGCCGCTCAGCCCGGATTCATTCCACCCCCGGATAGCTGGGATGAGACGTACGAAGTGGTTGTAGTTGGAGGCGGTTTTGCTGGTTTATCGGCTGCCTATTTTGCCAAGAAGGCCGGCGCCGATGTAGTGTTGATCGAAAAAATGCCCTTTGTCGGCGGAAACTCAATTATCAACGGCGGTATCTATGCTGCCTATACCAGCAAGCTTCAGCTGGCCGAAAAGCAGGGGGAGAGCGACTCGCCCGAGCAGCACATTGCGGACACCATCGCTGGTGGTGACTTCATGGGCGATCCGGCTCTGGTAGAAAACCTTGTCTACGGCTCGCCCATTATCCTGGACCTATTGCTGGATAACGGCCTGCAGGTCCGGCCGGTTGTTGCCCGCGTCGGCGGTCACTCCTGCTTCCGCACCTATACCACCATCAATCAGACCGGCGCCGACATCGTCGCCGTGCAGAAGAAGATGGTCGATGAGGCTGGAGTTCCCGTCTTCCTCAACACCAAGATGAACTACATCTACCGGGAGAAGCCGATGGAAGGTCGGGTCTTGGGCATCCGGGTAGAAACGGCTCAAGGTGAGCGGAACATCCGGGCGACTAAGGGCGTCGTCCTGACGACCGGCGGTTTCGCGAACAATAAAGAGATGGTGAAGGTCCAAGCTCCGTGGATCAGCGATGACGTCGGCTGCACCAACCACGTCGGTGCCACCGGTGAGGGTCTGATCCTGGCCAAGCAGCTTGGCGCCAATACCCTCCATGAGTGCTACGTCCAGCTGTATCCCTTCGCCGACCCCGACACCGGCATTCTCGATGCGGCTGCGGTAGTGCCCTGTAACGGGCCTGGCTTCGGCATGGTCTACGTCAACTCCGAAGGGAAGCGCTATGTGGACGAAGGTGAGCGCCGGGACGTCAACTCCATGGCTGCCCTCAACAGCGGCGGATTCCCCACCTTCTCCATCTTCAGCGATGAAATGGTCGACCTGTGTTCCACCAGGGAGGACATCGAGAAGTTCATCAAGCAGGGTCGCTGTTTGGTCGCCGATACACTCGAGGAACTGGTCGAGAAGATCAACGCCCGCACCTACCGGGGCCAGAAAGTCAACATGCCCGTTGAGAACTTCATCGCTACTATTCGCCAGCACAACGAATACATCGAACAAGGCGTAGACCCCGATTTCGGCAAGAAGATCGAGCCGAACCTAGCCAAGAAGATCGAAGTCGGTCCCTTCTATGCCATTCCCCAGTGGCCTTCCGTCCACCACACCATGGGTGGCGTGAAGATCACCCCGCGGACGGAAGTGGAGGACATCTGGGGTAATGTAATCCCCGGCCTATTCGCCGCCGGCGAGGTAACCGGTGGAGTCCACGGCACCAACCGCCTTGGCTCCAATGCCATTCCTGACTGTGCCGTTCACGGCATGATCGCAGGGACCATGGCGGCAACCGGCCAACCGCCAGTGCTGAAGAAGTAAATGTACTCAAATGGGGCTGCTCCTCGGAGCAGCCCCTTCTTGGTCTTTGCCCCCAAGGGACTTGACCGCCCTCTGTTCCGCTGCTTTTAGGTACAGACATGGCCGATCTTGTCACTCCCAATGATCGCCTCCCCTGTAGACTGCGTCAGTCAGCGTGCGCAGTGCTCCCCCGCGGACGCGCTAGTCTGAGCGACTATGGCGAGAAGAGCCCCGCCGGGCAACCTACTGCCGATGTCCCCGCTGCCAATCGTCTAGAGTGTGTCATTCGCTTACTCCCTTCACACCCTTTGCCTCGTGTAGGGTGCCACAACATCTATGTAGTGGGCGGCAAGGAGAGAATATTCCCCCCTTTCAATAATCCCTGTTCATGGAGGCGAGTGTCTGATTAAGCAAAAGAGAGGAACTACGTGCGGCGGGGAGGAATTCGGGTGGGAACGTCGAATACCAATCTTTGGGTCAGTGAAATACATCACAAAGATTGCTGGTTAGCTGTGACTAAGCAGCAACAATTTGCCGTGAAAGGAGAGAGGAGCCATGTAAGGGGGGGAGTAGTTGAGTCGAGGGCACGGCCAGATCGCCAAGCCGGGATGTTCAGTATCCCGGGCAAAAGGGTGGAAAAAGGCCCGCGTTTGGGCGCCATCATCGGCTTTCTAGCCGCGACCGATCGAAATGTGGACTGATCATTGGGAAATCCAAAGGTCCACACTGTCGTTGGCGGCTACTTCAAGGGGTGACCCGGCGGTAGTACGGGGGCGTGACCCCTAAGCCTTTCTGAAGCAAGGCAGGAAAGCTAGAATCGCCAGTACCGAATCCCCATGAGGAATCCTACCGAGCGAGTTGAGACTGGCCGTACTAGATGTGGAATAGTGAAAGAAACAACAACCACATAGCTGAGAAGGAGTGAGTTCATCGATGCATGCTTCTGATGAGAAGAGGATAAGTCGAAGGAGCTTTATTAAAGGCTCAGCGATGGGTGCGGCAGGGGTACTTGCAGGCAGCATGCTATCCTCTGGCGTCAAGGCTCAGAATGCAGATCCGCGCATCCCGGAGAAATGGGATTATGAGGCGGACGTAGTCGTCCTGGGTCTTGGCGGCGCCGGTGCATCTGCGGCCATTGAAGCCTACGATAGCGGGGCATCGGTATTGGTTCTAGAAAAACAGGCTGAGGCCACCCACTTCAGCAATACCAGAATGAGTGGCGGCGTCTTCCACAATCCTGACCCGTCGGGCGATCGCAAGGCCCTAGTAGAGTACGTCAAAGCGATGATGTGCGGCAAGAACATTCCTTGGAAACTGGAAGGCGAGCAGCCCCACGTTTCCGATGCCATGGCAGAGATGTATGCCGATGGCGTTATGGAAGTTGCCGACTTTCTGTTGGCCCAGGCGCCCGATCTCGATCGCAAAGGGATGGCTCCTGGTGGAAAAGCTTCTTTCCCCATGTTCCCCGGGTTTGAGGAAGCCAAGTATGGCCGGACGGTCTTCTGCGGCTATAAGGATCTAGCGAAAGCCGATCCGAACTTGCCCTTGTATGAGCGGCCGCGACTGACCAAGGGTTCCGGAGAAGCTTTCCACTGGGCTCTGGTCGAAGAGGGAATCAAGACAAAGCGCCCGGGCATCAAGATCCTGTACGAAACACCGGCCAAGAGACTGGTGCAGCGGGTGAATGGTGAGGTAATCGGCGTCGTTGCTACCGACAAGGCTGGACGGGAAATCGCCGTCAAGGCCAAGAAGGGCGTCGTCCTAGCCACCGGTGGATTTGAATACTCGGTGCCGATGCGGAGGGCCTTCCTGGAAGGGCCTGGCGTCAAGGGATGGTGCTACTATGGTGCCTTGGCCAACACGGGCGACGGCATCCTGATGGGGATCGTCGCCGGGGCTGCCCTTTCCAAAGTAGCCAAGTCCGCCTCCCGCATCGAGCCCGCTTTCCCCTACGGCGAGCCGTGGGAGAAGTTGGGGTTGAAGATTGGGACCATGTCCGCGGCAACCTCTGTACCCCACAGCGTCATCGTGGACAACTTCGGTGAAAGATATGCCGATGAGCACATCATCACCGACTCGACGCGGCCCTACCGCTACCAGTTCTACAAGGAAGCTGTCAAGTATGACATGCTGAACATGGTCTATTCCCGCGTACCCAGCTGGTTGATCTTTGATGAGAACCTGCGCGCCGAAAGGCCCGTGGTCAACATGAATATCTCGACCGTTGGGTATGGGTTCCTACCGTGGAGCCGGGACAACATGGATGCCATCAACAGGGGCTGGATCCTGCGGGCCGATTCAATCGAGGAGTTGGCACAGAAGATTCAAGCCGACCCTGAGAACCGCGAGCTGATGGATGCGGACAGACTCGCTGAAACCATCAAGCGATTCAACAGCTATTGCGCCACAGGCAAGGACGAGCAGTATGGCCGAACTCCTGCCACCATGGGACCTGTGGAGAAGCCGCCCTTCTACGCCATGAAGATGTATCCTGGCGGCCCCAACACCAAGGGTGGATTGGACGCCAATGCCGACAGGTCTGTACTTGACTGGAACGGCAATCCCATCCCCAGGCTCTTTGCTGCGGGTGAAATTGCCTCCGTGTTCAAGTTCACCTATCAGGCCGGCGGCAACCTGACCGAGTGCATCGTCTGCGGACGGCAAGCCGGTCGGAATGCTGCTAAGTTGGCTCCTTGGGGATAATGATTCCTCAGGTGGAGAGGACCAATTCCCGGTCCTCTCCCCAACTAGAAGCAAGGAGAAGGAACGATGGCAGAGGTCGATAAGGAAGTTGTTGAGACTCATCCAACGAGCATATCGATTGTAAGTGTACCCGATGAGGTCGATGCCGGTGCCGACATGGCCCTTAGAATCAATGTGTCGTGTCCGAGCGGCTGCGATCTGGGCGGAACGACGCTCAAGATCGTTGACTCCCAGGGCAATGGAATAGCCGAGGCAGTGCTGCCTCCCCCTGAAGAAGCAGGCAACGAGATTGCCTTTACGGTGAAAGCTCCGGCAGAACCGGGCGAGTACAAATGGGCAGTGTCCGCCTTGCCGCAGGCGATGGAAGAAATCTCCCATGAGGGAAGCTCAGCTGAGTTTTCTTTCACCGTGAAACTCCATACGATCTCCCTATCCGTCTGGGGGGTATCATCGCCAATAGGCAGAGGTGAAAAACTCAAAGTGACAGTCGGTGGTGCCTGTTCTGCCAACTGTTCGCTCGCTGGCCTGCCCTTTAGCATCGAAGATGCAGAAGGTGAACAGGTGGCTGCCGGCGAACTTGGGGAGGAGGTATTGCCCCAAACAAAAGGTGTCTATTGGACGGAGCTAGAGCTCGATGCCCCGATGGAACAAGGAGTGCACAAGTGGGTTGTTAAATGCAATCCGACAGACCTTGAGATGCCCCATCAGTGGAAGCCTTGTGAATTTGCCTTCCGCACCACAATGCCGCCGGAGCACACAGTAACGGTCCAAGTATTTGATCTGTATACCGAACTCCCCCTCGAGGATGCCAACGTCATGGTAGGGTTATTCCGGGCCACCACCAATGAGGAGGGTATTGCTGTACTGCGGGCGGCCGGTGGGAAACAGGACTTGTGTGTGTCGAAGCAGGGCTATGATTTCTTCCAGACGTCTGTCGACATAACAGGTGATGAAACGATCAAGGTCGAGTTAATGCTAGCTTCCCTAATGTAATGAGCAAAGGGCCTTGGGGCGGAGGTGCGACCACCTATCCTGCGCTGGCAAGGGACGGTAGCCGCTCTGCCGCGAAGGGCTTTCTTGTCGCAGGGGAACGAACCCTCGCTGCGGAAGGCCATTGAACTAGATAAACGCCGACCTAGGCGGAGCTGCTCGGGATGGACAATCTGCTCGAGCAGCTGTTGCGCTTTGGAGCAAGGACGACCTCCGCCGCTTACTGACGAGCAACGGTTTCTAACGCGGAGGTGGCCTGAGTCACCTTCACGCTCCTCCATTCCCTTCCTCTCCGACCACCCATCGACCTCTAAGGCCGCCTGGAGTCTGTTCAGCTACTGATGGGCAATTGTCGACCGAATGACCGCCATTAGACAAAGACCTCTATCCCTAGCCTCTTTATGGGGTTAGGGATTCTTTGTTGTTTTGTGCCATCAGAAAGTCCAGACTCATCGGGAGAGGGATGGAGACGACAGTCCCA
>JAAYLV010000041.1 GCA_012521755.1 Bacillota bacterium
CGCATCTCCCAACGAAAGAGCTGATTGTGGGTCTTGCCGGCAACTCCCTTCCGTTCGATCACCACTCCGTGGCCCATGTCGACCAACTGACGGACGTCGTCCACGGGGAAGACGTGGGTCTCATCGTGGATAAAATAGGGGTCTTGTTGGATGGCTCCCTTGACCTCATCAAAGTCGGCGCCATCTTCCAACTCCACATAAACCATCCGCCGATGGACTCCCGTGCCCAAGGGAATAGTGAGGGAAACGGCATCTTTCACACCGGCGATGGCTTTCACCGCCACCGTATGTCCCATGCTCATGCCTGGACCAAAGTTGGTGTAAGTAATGCCCCCCGGGGCCATGAACTGGAGGATGCTCCGGATTACCGAGTCCGCGCCAGGGTCCCACCCCGCGGCGATGACGGCAACGGCATCGTGCCGCCTGGCAATCGGCCCCAGCTCAGACCGCAGACGCCTTATTTCCCCGTGAATATCGAAGCTGTCCACCGTATTGATGCCCAGGGCCAGAAGTTTTCGCACTTGCGTCGGCACTAACCGGCTAGGGACGCACACAAGGGCTACATCGACTTCCCCGAGCTCCTCGATGCTAGTCACCACCGGTATGTCCCCCACATTATTGCTCCCTTTGCGGCGGACGATGCCGACCAATTCCATGTCCGCTGCCGCGGCGACCGCCTCCACGGCAAATCGGCCAATGTTCCCATAACCGACAACGGCTGCTTTGATTGCCAACAGGGCATCCCTTCCTTTCCTCGAGTCTATTGTAACCGAAGGAGCCTGGGATTTGAGTTATCTCTTACAAGAAAAGGAGGGCGATTCCTTCTCATAAAGATCAGAGTGCACGGGACGAAAAAACCTTTGCCCACCGCCCGACTGCGCAGACGCAAAACTCGGCGAAGGACAAGGCGATCGGCCGATGGCCGGCGAAGAATTAGCTAAAGCCGGGCAGTTGATTCCCTTCTCCCGCGGGATTATCCCGGCCCTGTCACCACCTTTCGAAAGGAGAATTGCCTATGCCGGTTGTGGCGTACGTTGACGGAAAGTTCTTCACTGACATTTCCCAGGCGAAGGTGTCCATCGAAGACCGAGGCTACCAGTTTGGCGACGGGGTATACGAGGTAATCAGGTCCTATGATGGGAAACTCTTCGGAGTGCAAGAGCACATGGCCCGCCTTGAACGCAGCCTCAGGGAAATCGAACTGGAGCTGCCGCCAGGGATGGACATCGACGATGTGACGGCCATTGCCCTCGAAGCCCTGGAAAGGAGCACCTTCGTCAGCGCCCTCGTCTACCTGCAAGTCTCCCGGGGGACAGTGCCCAGAGACCATTCGATCCCCGAGGAGAGCCGCTCCACCCTGGTCGTCACTGTCAGACCCTTTACCCCCCCGACACAAGAAGTATGGGAAAATGGCTTTGCCGTGGTCACCCTGCCCGATGAACGCTGGCTGCGGTGTGACATTAAGACGATCAACCTCCTAGCCAATGTCCTTGCCATCACCAAGGCAAAAAGGATGGGGTTCCAGGAAGCCATCCTGATCCGGGAAGGTGTAGGGGTTACCGAATGCTCGCGTAACAACCTGTTCATCGTCAAGGAGGGACGATGTCTGACAGCTCCCAGAAGCAACTGGATCCTCCCAGGGATCACCAGAAACTTTGTCCTTGGGCTTCTCGCTGAAAACAACATCCCCTATGAGGAGGCCTTCTTTGATAGAGAAACCCTCCTCGCCGCCGATGAAGTCTTCTTGGCAGGCACCGGCAATGAAGTGATGCCCATCACCAAGATCAATGATCAACTTATTAACGAAGGCAAACCGGGACCAGTAACCCGCCGCATTGCCGAGCTCTTTCGGGAGTTTGTCCAAAGGAGTATCTGACCAGGCGGGGCGACTGCCGCGGATGAGGTGGTCGCCCCCCTGGAACAACAGCCTTGATGACAACGAAATGTCCATCGTCAGGCTTGCGCTGGCGGGGTAAAAGCCCTTCACACCTCGACATTCGCCTTCGATGGACTCACCCCGAAGCTATCCCTCTGTGTGCTGGCAAAGCCGCCGGCGAGGATTTCCTGGCGGCCACGTGGAGGAAGATGGCCTCGGCCAGATCGCCGGCCAAGATGGCCAACGCACCGAGGACGACGATATGATGGGGTTGCAGCTTCACCCAAGCGAGCACCATCAAGGTCAAGAAGACCAGGTTGACCCCTTTCCCCCAGCCGATTACCCGGCTGCTGCCCTGGCTCATCAAGGCGCCCCAGTAGTATTCCCGCACCACACTCAACGGGGTTAGGAATACCATCCATTGCAGGACCCTCCTTGCCGCCTCGGCCACTTCTTGGGAGACCCCCACAGCCCGAAGCAGCACCCAGTCGCCAAGGGGAGTAAAGGCGACAACCGCCATCATCCCCGTCAGGATCGAGGCAACAGTCAAGTAGAACTTGACCAGGGCTCCTTCTTCCCGGCTCCCGGCGAAAACCAAGGAGCACTGGTGGAGCATCGAAGTGACGCTCAAGATGGTCCAAGTTACACTCCAGGCCACCGCATGAGCAGCAAGACCAATTTCGGGCTGAGTCCCCTGGGCAAAGCCCACGTTGACGATGGGCTCCGAGACATACTTGATGGATGCGGCAACGACCAAAGGGGCGGCAAACCGAAGGATAACCCCAGGGGTTAGCACATAATCTGGTATTTCTCCTCCCCAGCCCAGATGGAGGGCAGGGGCCGCCAGGGCCGGGCGCAAGCCGAGGTAGAGGGCCACCGCCTCGATGAAGATGGCGCCCAGGAACAGCAAAGATCCCACCGCTGCTCCAGGCAGGGCAGTGAGGTGGCCGATCCCGAAAAAGACAACGGCCAGCACAAAAACCAGCCTGACCGATGCGGAAAGGAGAATTAGCTGCGTCTGTCTCGCCAAGATGGCAATCCCTTGATAGGTGTTCCGCATCCCCGTGGCCAAAGGCAACAAAAGCAGCACCCTAGCCGCCATGACAGTGCTGCTTAGCATCGGTTCGGAAAGGCCCACCCACCGCTGCAAGATGTGGGACAAGGCGGGGGTGAGCAAGACTAGGGCCAATAAGGCCATGTCCCCCAGCATCACGGCTAGTTGCCAAGCTAGTACCTGACGATAGGTCTTTCTGTCCTTGACCAAGGCGACGACTAGCTGATGATAGGTGAACATCGGGGCTTGCAGGATATTGACCACGCTCTTGGCCATGGCAAAGGCCGCTAGGGCCAGTTCCGGCCGGGGCAGGCGAGCAAGGCCCACGTTGAAGAAAAAATGGGTGATGTTGATGATGAAGGAGGTCAATCCAAGCGGCAAAAAAAAGAGCGTGAGTCTTTTCCACATCGGCCCCTACCCTCCTCATACTTCTCCCCCCGTATCTTCGACAGACCGTGTCCACTTCCTACCTGTATGGAGTCTACTGAGGGTCTCTCCCGTAGCCAACGGCTTGCAGGATTTGGGGCAGCGGGATGGAAAGTATTGGGGAACGGACGAAAAGGATCGCCCGATTGTTTAAGAAGCTTAAGGGCAGAACCTTGGCAATCAAGGATGCAGGACCACATCGCAAGGGCGCGCTGACTAGCTGGGTCGGATGTGCCAACGAATTGGGCAACCCCCCTATGCCCCGAGTAATTGGAGAACAAGGTGGCGGCTTGGAACACTTGTCTTAGGCATCAGCTTCTCCAGGGCCGCCCGTGGAGGCGACCTTTTGGCGAGAATGCCACAGAAAGCCCCAAGCTGCATGTTCAAAGTTCCTCCCTTGCACACTACCCATGAGGAGTGACCAACGTGAAATCAAACAGGCATGCTTCCGATCCCTTTGTGCAGTTTCTCCGAGACAATCCCCACCTCGCCGGTGAGATCCAACGGCTGCATCGGGAAGGAGACCGGCGGCTGAGCACCGGCAACTTAAGGGGAGCCCTGCGCTGCTTCAAGCGCCTGTTGGCCCTTTGCCCTTTCGCTCCCGTCGGCCACAATAACGCAGGCGCCTGCTATTATTACCTGGGCAAATACGAGGTGGGAGCGAAGCATTTTCAGGCGACCTTAGCTACATACCCCGATTATGTTTTTGCCCTCGCGATGCTAGCCCGCTGCCAGATCGCGATGGGCGATCGACAAGAGGCCGCTCGTACCTTGAAGCGGGCAGTGGCCGCCTTTAGGCCAAGCAACCCCCATCGGGGCGACGAAGCAACTAGCGTCGGGATCATATGCGACGCCTGTGCCGAACTTGAAGATGATCGGGGACTCCTCGACTTTTTCTGGCGGCATGGCAACAGCAGCGATCTCAACTGGGAGACCATGGCCAAGGCGGGAGTAGCCGCTTTCAACCTCGGCCGCTATTCCCAAGCGAAAGATTACTGGCAAAGAGTGCAACAGCAAGGAGCGGGGGCCACCCTCACTGGGCCCATCTTGGCCGCTGAACTGATCGAGGAAGGGAGAATACCGGCCTTCCGCCTCGATTACCGCTTGGCGACGCCAGATGAGATCTCCGATCCCAGGGATCCAGCTGCCCTCCCAGGCACCGTCAAAGCCTTCATCGTCCTGGCTGTCTGGCAGGGCGCTGATGAGCCCCTTGTTGGCGCGTTCCACCTGCTGGACCAAAATCAGGATCCATGGGCCGAAGAGTTCCTTTGGGCCATCCTGCAGCAGGCGGAATTGACCACGGAGGTTAAGACCTTAGCAGCCCTAGCCCTCAGCAAACGGGGACTCATCGCCGCGGACGAGCCCTTTCAAATGAATGTAGATGGCATAATGAGGAGCGTGACGCTGCAAGACTTAGCGGCGCCAAGAGGTGTGAATCCAAGAGCCTTTGGCGCCTACCACGAGGGACACATCCTCCTGCAGCGAGGCAACCTCCAAGGAGCCCGCGAGTCTTTCCTCGAGTCCCTAGCCAGCGATCCGACCTTTGTCCCGGCCAAGCTCACCCTCATTACCATTTGCCAACAGATGGGTGAGTTCGAAGAGGCTGGCAGGCTCCTCGACACGCTTAACGTAATGAAAATTGATGAAGAAGATCGCTGGCTGTACTGGATCGTCTGTGGCAATCAGGCCGCCGTTGAGGATAGGTTCGCCTTTGCCGAATGGTGTTTGAGGGAGGCTCGCCGGAGTGCCCCTGACGAAGTCCTCCCCCACCTTAACCAGTTGATCGACAACCTCCGCAAGGCGGCAAGAGAAGCAGCTGCGGCGAGACTGGCCGATCGCCGTCGCCTTATGCTCGGTAAACCGGTCCACCCAGACATGTCCCTGGAGGAGGTCTATCACAACCTGACCAAGGACAACTTGTTGGGCATGGGCCAATGGCGAGGGCTTCGCGCCCTCAGCAGGATGAACAAGGATGAGCTTGTTGCCTTGCTGATCCAAGACTTAAAGGATAACTGGACAACGCATTATGAGTCGTTGACGGACCAAGAAAGGCAGGCCCTCGGGTGGCTGCAAGCGCAAGGTGGTGTTGCCTTGTTTGTCGATTTTGAGTCGAAGTACGGCGATCCTGACGATACACTTTTCTGGCGAGAGTCCCAGCCAACCTCCGCTGCTGTTGGCCTCTGGTCTTTGGGCTGGATCGGGGTTGGCACTTGGGGGGACTACAAGGCCCACGATGTGGCCGAAAGTGGTCAGCAGGCTGCAGTCCTTCGGGCCCCCCAGCAGCCGTCCCATCGGGTGATCGCGTTCCTGCCCCGTGAAGTGATGGCGTTCCTGCGATCAGTTAATCCAACGGACTAGGGTGTGCACTGAACGAACAGGCCGGGACTGCCGTCCCACCGCTAAAAGCCCTGCCCCGCCTCCCCATCGCTCCCATGGAACGGTGGGATAGGGCGGGGTATTAGATCCCCAGCAGACTCGGACGCGGCATACTGTCTACTATCAAGACTGGATGGTGACCGTGATGTAGACTGCCGGGATTCAACCATGCCCTCTGGCGAGACCAACGCCCCTTCGCCGTCAACTGCCGCTCAGTCCCCCCAAGAAGGTATAGCTGAAGCCTGGAACCCTTTCCAGGCCCGTGGACGTGCTCAACATTTCACAGCACGTCTTTTCTCCCTCGGCGTCAAGGCATCCAAGTCCTCGACACTGCATATCTATTTACCATCCAGGGGAAGGGGGGCTGTCCTTGCCCGCGAAGAGAAGACGACTGCTGCTTGTCGGGCTGTTTTCCCTCGAAGGCCTAATTCTGCTCACCATCTTCCTTTGCCTGCAAGCTCATCGCGCCCAGCCGATGATCGAGGCCAGCGCAACCCTTGCGTTGACTTTGCCGGCCCCCGCGGCCAGGCTCAGGATCATCAACCCGAGGGGCGAGGTTGTGATCCGCGGGCAAGAGACGGAGCAAGTAGCACTGACGGCCAAGAAGAGAGCCTGGGGCCGCTCCCAGGAGGAAGCGGATCGCTTGCTGGCGACAATCGACCTGCATCAGCTAAGCCAAAACGGAGAGGTCGCCCTAGAAGTCGATCTGCCCGAACCTCTGAAGGGGCAAGTTGACCTGGAGCTAATCTTGCCCGCGAGGCTCGGACTCGCTCTCCAAACGGGGTTGGGAGATGTCTTCATCGAGGATATGCAAGGCCGGGTCCTGGTCAACTCCCAGATCGGCAGCGTCACGGTCCGCCGTTTTACCGGCAACCTGTCTGTCGCGGCTGGACTTGGGGATATCCTCATTGAGGATGCGGCGATTTTACAGGACCTGACAGTATGGGCGGGCATGGGCGATGTTGTATTTGCTGGCAGCCCAGGCAGCAACGGTCGGATCAGGGCGAATATGGGTGATATTACCCTCCACCTGCCTGAGGGGTTCCCCGAGGACATGATCATGTGGAGGGAGGACTGGGAAAATGAAGGAGCCTCGGGCGATGTCCCCCATTCCCGCCAAGGATGCCTGGCCACTTGGGCGGACATGGGGAGAGTAAACATCGAAGGAATGGAGGTTGAAGCAGGTGATTAGTCCTGAAGCACTCGTCAGCTTGCTCTTTCCCCCGGCCATCCTGGCTTTGATCTTGATTTATGCCTTTGCCATCAGGTATCTCACCTTTCGTGAGCGGATGGCGATGATCGAGAAGGGGATTTTCCCTGTGGAGACCAAGGCGCCGAGGGACCTCCTCTTGCAGCGGGGCATCATCACTGCCATGACTGGGCTCGCCCTCACCATTGGCCTTGGAACCTTGGGCCTTTCTCCTTGGCTCCTCTTCGGCCTAATCCCGATGTTCGTCGGCGTCGCCATGCTCATCTCCTACTATCTCGGCCCTGCAGAAGGGGCCGAGGAAGACTAACCTGGGTGAGAAAGGCCTCCTTCCCTTTGTAAGATGCGGATCTGGGCGATGATGGCTATAGCCGTGACCAGGATGCAGAAGGCAAAGGGCGTCTGCAGGGAAAACCGGTCGGCTAGGATCCCGCCCACAAAGGGGCCAATGAGCATGCCCGCGCCGAGGAAGAATTCATGAAAGCCGGTCTTCCGACCTCGATCCGGCTGGCCATCTTGGCAATAAAACAGGCTGGAGTAGTAAGTCATGGCCACACAGCCGCCAAACAGGACCAGGCCCAAAGCGAGGCCCACCATGCTTCTTGCCCGCCACAGGAGAGCAAAGCCGCCGATGCCCACCCCCTGGAGGAGGTAAAGGGTACCCGGGTTATGCTGCCAGCCGGTGTACACCCGCATGATGACGAAGGTCACCAGCCAAGCGAGATAAAACAGGCCAAACAACGTCCCGACCCCGAAGGACGAAATGCCAAGTTCAACGGCCATCTTGGGAAACAGGATGCGGACAATGCCGACCGCGGTGAAGTTTGCGAAGTTGGCGATCCAGCCGACGAGGACGAAGGGAGGTACAGCTGCTGGTTGGGGCTGTTCCTCTTCAGTCACCTCAGTGGGCTCTTTGACGCGCAGGACGAAGACGATGATCGCCATAATGCCGACTAACGTGAAGCCCACCGCGGCGGAGGAGCTTCGGCCCATCAACGCCCCGCTAATGAAAGGCCCCACAGTCATTCCCACGCTAAAGGCAATATTGTACTTGCCCAAATCATCGAGGAGCTGTTCCCCATCGGCCCCCTCTCCCGCCCAGGCGCCGAGGACCGGCCAGAACATCGCGGCCGTCACCCCGGCCAGCACGAAAGCGAGATAGACGATGGTCACCTTCGCCGGCAACAGGAGCAGCACCACCGCCAAAGCCAAGATCAGGCAGGATGCTATCAGTAATGGTTTGCGTCCGACCCGATCGGAAAGATGTCCAAAGTAAACGCTGAGAAGGATCTTCACGCCGAAGTGCAGAGTGCCGGCAAGACCAATCAAGATGGGATTATCTGTCACCCTGGCGGCAACGAGCCCCGCAATGAGGAAAAAGGACCCGTTGACCACATCCATCATTAACGCGGCAACGTACATTGGTCGCTTATCCATTGCACCCGACAGTCTTCAATTATGCCTTTCCTCCCTAATCGCGATTCATTCTGCGGCGGCGCGGCCTGCCAACCATCCGGTGGAAAAGGCCGCTTGCAGGTTGTAGCCGCCGGTGTACCCGTCGATGTCGAGGACTTCCCCCGCCAGGTACAGACCTTTAACCAGCCGGGACTCCATTGTCCTTGGATCGACTTCCTTAAGATCAACTCCTCCCGCGGTGACGATGGCCGCCGCTAGGGGCAAAGACCCAGTGATCGCCAGCGGAACCCCCTTAATGATTCGGCCCAAAACCCGCCTTTCCTCCCTGGTTACTTGGTGGACGGGCTTTGTTGGATCCAACCCAGCGAGGGAGAGGGTGACGGGGATGAGGGCCTTTGGCAAAAGATCCCGCAGACCATTGA
>JAAYLV010000003.1 GCA_012521755.1 Bacillota bacterium
AAGGGGCCTTTTCCAGGCCCCTTATTGGGAGGTCTACACAGTGCTCAATTCCTTGGACCGGCTGATCAGAGCTTTAGCCAATACTGTGTTTACAGCCATGTTTCTTGTCACCCTTCTTCAGGTGATTGCCCGCTATGTGTTGGCCAGGCCGTTTATTTGGACCGAGGAAATAGCCCGCTCCTTATATGTCTGGATGACATTTGTGGGCATGGTGGTCGTGATGAAAGAAAGGGAGCACATCGCGGTAGATTTCCTCATCAACCGGGTTCCTCCTGCTGTCCGGCGCTTTGCCGTCCTACTAGGGGATGTCCTGATGCTCCTTTTCGCCGTTGTTCTGCTTGCTGGCGGCGTTAACATGGTTATTAGCACCCACCGAGCCCGGTTGCCTAGTATACCTATCGTCCGCTATAGCTTAGTCTACCTAGCTATTCCTGTGGGCGCCTTCTGTCTGATCGTGTGCCTTGTTCGGCACCTTGCATCCCGAGTGGACAGGGGGATTTCTGTCGGCCAGGGAGGTGAGGACTGATGCAAGCGGCTGTCATCATCTTGCTGGGAGGGCTCGTGTTTTTCATGGCTTTGGGCATCCCCATCGCGTTTTCCATGGGGATTACCTCCGTCATTTACTTTCTCTACGATCAAGGTCTCAGCTTCAGCTACCAAGTGGTCGCCCAGCGGATGTTTTATGGAGTCAACAACTTCACCCTGTTAGCCGTTCCTTTCTTCATTTTCGCCGCTAATTTGATGAACACTGGGGGCATCACCTGGCGTCTGTTCAAGTTTGCCGACGTTCTAGTTGGCCACTTGCCTGGGGGTTTGGGACAGGTCAACATTATGGCTAGCGTGATCTTTGCGGGAATGAGCGGGTCTGCCACATCGGATGCGGCAGGCCTTGGCACCATTGAACTCGAAGCCATGCTCGACGCTGGTTATGACAAAGAATTTGCCGTGGCGATTACGGCTGCCTCATCCCTTATCGGTCCCATTATCCCCCCTTCAATCCCTTTGGTCCTCTACGGAGTGTCTGCTGGGGCTTCTGTTGGAGCACTCCTCTTGGGGGGGATCATCCCAGGACTCTTGATGGCGGCTACGCTTATGGTCATGGTTGCCCTTTATGCCATGCGGAGGGATTATCTCATCAGGAAAAGGCCTACCTTGGGAGAGATTTGGAACAGTCTTCTAGATGCCTTTCCTCCCCTTGTAACCCCGGTGATTATCATCGGCGGCATCTTCTGGGGATGGTTTACCCCTACAGAAGCCTCCGTTGTGGCCGCGGCCTATGCCATGTTCCTGGCGACCATTCTTTACCGACAGCTTAGCCTGGCCGATATCTACAAGCAGATCGACATTACATGTCGGACTACGGCGACCGTAATCCTCATTGCTAGTGCAGCCAATATCTACGGCTGGCTCTTGCTGCGCTCGGGGATTCCAACCTATGTTGCTGAACTCATTCCGAGGTTTGCCACCACCCAGTTGGGCTGTCTATTTCTGATCGTACTCTTTCTCCTGTTTGCCGGATGTTTTATGGAGCCGATCAGTGCGATCATGATCCTCTGTCCCATCTTAGTGCCGTTTGTTAAATCAATCGGTGTCGACGTCATCCACTTCGGGCTCGTCATGGTTCTTGCCCTCATGATTGGATTGTTGACCCCTCCTGTAGGCATGGTCCTTTACGTGATGCAGGTGATTGCTGACATACCCTTTGACCGGGTAGTGAAGGCAGTCTTGCCTTTCCTGATTCCCTTGGTGTTAACCCTGATTCTGTTGGTGATTTTTCCGGGCCTCGTGACTTTTGTCCCCCGGATCGCCATGGGCTATTAGACTGCTGTGAATGTGTAAGGGCGGACTGACCTTCCTCCCGGAACGGATGGTCCGCTCCCAGCTATCCCATGTCCGGCATCAGATCTGTTTTCCATTGCTCACTCGCTTGCTCCCATCAGCAGGGCGCGACCACTTGCGCAGTAGTCTGGCGCCGGCGGAACACACCAACCGATTCCTTTTCTTGTACGGACTTATCCGGATGTATTAGTGGATGTATGGGGTGTAGGTCGAGAGTAGACTTAACTGAAATTGCGCGAAGACCGTACTTGGCCTTGAAAGAAAGGTGACGCGTGACTTGGCCACGCGTCACCTGCGCAGTTACTTTCTAACGTACTTCCGCATGACCACCGTACCCTTTGGCGCCGTGCGTTTACTAAAGGAGACGGACACCGAACCGGCATACAGATTCCCGTCTTCGTCGATGGCCAGGCCATGGGGAGCCCAGTAGGGGTCTTCCTCTACGATTTCGGCCAGGATCCGCCCGAGTCTGTCCCGCACCGTGATGCGAGCCAAAGGTCGATGGAATCCCGGATTCGGCCCTCCCTGTTGGAACAGAAAACCTAGTTCGGCCACGTAGAAATAACCGTCCTTATCCTGGCATAGCTGGTTGGGCCTGTGCACATCGGGCCATTGGGTGACGAATGTCCCATCGGGTTCGAAGACTTGCACCCGCTTATTCTCCCGGTCGCAGACGTAGACCAAACCTTCCTGATCCACATAAACCCCATGGGGGAGGAAAAACTGGCCTGGCCCGCCCCCGGGCTCGCCCCAGGAAAGGACTAGCTCTCCTTTGGCGTTAAACTTATGTACCCGGGCGTTCCCGTAGCCGTCGCTGACGTAGATATCCCCTTCCGGCGACAAGGCTGCCCCCGTCGGCTGATTGAAGGGGGGACCCGCCTTGCGCACCGAGGCGAAATCCCCCGGCACATAACCCGTATCAGCGGGTTCTGTTTGGATGAGCATCAAAAGCTTCCCATCCTTAGTCCGCTTATGCAGCGCATGCCCCATATCATCAACACAATAGACGGTATCATCGGGTCCAAAGCAAAGGCCGTGGGGCCGCTTGAAAGCTTCCTTCTCCCAAGTGCCGATGAATCGACCTTCCCGGTCAAAAATGATGATAGGCTCTTCTCCCCGGTTGAAGACGTAAACCCGGTCGCTTCCATCATCTACCCCGACACCGCTCACCTCGACAAAATCCCAGCCTTCCGGCAGCTGCGCCCAATCACTGACTGACTCATAACGGAAATCTCCTGACCCGACCTCCATGGGAACACGCCCTTTCTTTCTTTTTTTGCCATTGCTTCTTACGGCTGAACCTTTTTTACTTCATAGCCGACTCCATCCGGGCCGACGTGGACCAGGACGTAATGGTGGAAGCCTCCCGCCTCTTCGGGCACATGGAGGGCCGCTCCCCCACCCGCACTGATCAGGTGGCGGATCCCCGAGCGCATCTCGGTCCAGAAGGTATGGATGTGGCCGGCGATGACCCAAATCTGCTGCCCTGTCTTTTCCCGGTGCTGGATGAGGAGTTCATTGAACAAGGCCCCTTCCCGACGGTCCAGGAAGCCTTGGTTCTCCCCGGGCCGGGGGTCGAAGGGCGGGCGGTGCATGACGATGAAAACATTGCGGGCATCGCTGGATGCCAGCTGTTCCTTGAGCCATGCCCACTGACTCGGGTCGGAAAGGGCGATCCCCCCGCGGGCGGTATTGAGCAGGATGAAGAGGCTGTCCTGGTAAGTGAAAGACTGGTACGTGGGGCCAAAGTGGTGCCGGAAGGTCCCCTCGCCATCAAGACCGATGTCATGGTTCCCCGGGGCGACGTAATAGTCCATGCGCAGAACCGACAGCTCCCGCTTCGCCGAACGGAAGTGCCGGTCTTCAGGGAAAGCGACCACATCCCCCGTGATCAGCGCGAAATCCGCCCCCTCCTCCCGGGCCTGGGCGATGAGGCGACGGAAAATCCTGCGATTGCTGGATTCCACGCCCACCTCCAGCTTGCTGTCGCCGAAGATGAGGAAGCGAAAGCCTCCCTGGTCTTCTTCCCCGCTCCGGAGGGGCGGCGCCTCGGTCCTAGGCCCCGCAGGGGCAGGCGCCCCGTGGATGGCCGAAAGGCCCGCAAGATAAAGGGTGCCGGCCGTCCTCTCCTCCGGCCTGATGGTCACCAGATAGATCCGTTCCAGGGAAAGGGGCGGCTGCAAATCTCCCGGTATGGAGGCGGTGACCCACCGCCAGCCGGTCCAGTCCACCCGCTGGGCAAAATCAACGGGACGGGCGATGCCGGACCCATCCCGGATCTGTCCCCGCAGCCAGTTGCCGCTGCCATCGCCCCAGACCCAAAGGCCAAGCTCCAAGGTGTGGGGGGGAAGGAGGATAGGCTGGGCCGGAAGGAGATAAGCCGCCCTGGTTGGGTAGGAGTCAATGAAAGCGTAGGACAAAGCCACGCTCCTCCCTTCGCCGGGAGAGGACTCCACCGGGGACCCGTAGAAGACGGCAGCCTCCATCCCGCTGGGGTAGCCTTCGGCCTTCCATCCCTCCGAAGGCGCAAAGGCAGCCAGGGAGAGGAGATGCTCTCCGATGCTTACCGGGACTGCCAAGGTCAAGTCGGCAAAACTCACCTGCAGGGTGCCTCCTCCGACCTGGCCGCCGGCAATGAATACCCCATCCTCAATCCGTCCCAGGTCCGACTCCCACCGGTAGTCTCCCGCCTCAAGGAGGGCCGGGTAGCCTTCCCCGTCCCAGGCTGTCACCTGGATGGGGGCTTTGCCCCCAGGGATGAGGCTAATCCCCCGGGGCTCGACCGTCAACCGAACTGCCGGCCCCCGGATGGAGACGGGGAGGAAAGCCCGGACCCTTCCCTTTTCCGTTTCGCAGGCGGCCTCGATGAGGGCTGACCCAGGCCTTTGGCCCACAAAGACCCCGGGTTCCCGGAAATAGCCGGCGCCCTCTGGTATCACCGACCAAGTCAGGTCCCCCGGCCGGAGGGGAAGGGGGTTTCCAAAGGGATCGAGGCCAGCAGCCTTGAAGGACCTGCTGCCTCCGAGGGCGACGGGCACCTTCTCTTCCCGGAGGCGATAGGGGTCCCCCAGCTCCTCCCGCGGATAGCAAGTCTCGAGATGCAGCCTCCCTATTTCCTCCCGGGGTGCGGGCAGGAAAAGGGCCAAGCTATTGGGCACAGGCCGCACCCCTCCCGGGGGCCGATTGATCAGGCTAGCCTCTGCCTCCCCGGGCCTGCGGGCAACCAGAGTAGACGATCCGCCCCCATCGAGGTTCAAGGCCGTCCAAACGTCCCGCTCGAGCAAGAAATCCGTCAGTTCGGCCAAGGTCATGCCCCGACTAAAAGGGGAACGGCCATCGACCACCACCATCGTCAGGATCTTGCCGCTTCTGTCCAGCCCCACCGCCGTCCGGGGGTGACGCCCCTTCAAAAAGGCTGGCTCCTCACCAGTTGGCTGGCCTTCCTCGATCAAGAGGGGATAGCCGGTGACTCCCGCCTGGATCCCGGTCAGGGGAGGGGTGAACTCCCAGGACAGCTCGATCTCCTGGCCGACTCTTAGCCCGGCCAAAAAGCGTGCGCCGTCCCCCTTGCCCGTCAGGACCAAAGTCTCCGGAAGGATGGGTGCGGGCGGCCCCTGGACCCGAACTTCCTTGACCTTGCCGGCGGCGATCACCACCTCCACCGGCCCCCCTGGGGCAGCCGTTCCCCACCGATGATCGTAGAGTACGATCCCATCATCGGGCAGGATCCCTTCGTTGTAGCCATATAAAGGATAGGAGCGGCCTCCCCCCGTAATTTGCCCGCGGATGGACCAAAGGCCGATGGAGGCCCTATCTCCTTGAAAAGCAATGGTCGGCCGGGGATAGCGGGGCGATGGCCCTTTAATCACCTCGCCGCCCGCGATGGTCAGTCCTACCGGGGCCTTGGTCCCTTGGATGAAAAAGAAATCCCCGTTGATCGCGGCCGCGGCCTTCGCCTCCTGGGCCATGTCCACTAATGACTGGGGGGATGTTAAGACGTCATCCCCGAGGAGGGCGTCAGCCCGAATCCAGGGTAGGTCCAAGCGGGCGGATAGGACGTAGATCTCCTGCCAGCCATCGGGCAAGTAACGCTGGATTGTCTCTAACGTCAGCCCCGGGGCCAGCCATTGGAGCTCGCTGTGTTCATAAATGGGCTCGGCCAAGACGGGGATCGTTAGCAGGAGGAAAAGAACGAAGGCGGCCAAGACTTGTCTTGTGCGACAATGGAACATGTAATCAATCCCATCCTTGTTGTAAGCTGTCAAAGGATCATTCCACAGCCCGCGAGGGATTCCCTGTTGGCCCGGAAGAAGGCGCCTTATCAAAAAATATAGGTCAATTTACGAGAAGGATTTCCCAAGGGGGAAGAGAACTATAGCAGTGAGCGATTGCACTCCAGGAAATAGAAATGGAGGGATGGGGCTTGAGAAAGCACAAAGTTCTGCTATTGGTTCTCTTCAGCATGGTGTTGGCCCTAGTATTGACCGCCTTTGCCCACGCGCAGGGATACCCGGTGGAACTAGCCGGGGTTACCGTTTTGCGGGTGCGTTTTCCCGCATCGGGTTATGATGCCGAAGAGCGCATGATGATCGCCTATGAGCGCCTGATCGATGCTTTGGGCTACTACGGCCGCGACTCCAGTCCGGAGCTGGTGAACATTCAGCTCGTTTCTAATTCGCCGGCCATTTATGTGGGAGAGAAGCTCTTCTTCACCGTTGATGAGGACCATGCCGCCTACAACGGTACCACCCCGATGGCCCTAGCGGAACGCTGGGCGGACAATTTGCGTCTGGCCATCCAGAAGTACGCTGAAGGCTTCGCACAGTAAACAGACCTTCCTTATCCCGGGTGCCCTGGCTTCCAGGGTGCCTTAACGCGTCGGGAGGAGATGCTGTGATTCCTGACAGACCGGTGGAGACCCCTGCCCTGCTGCTCGATCTGGACGTAATGGAAAAAAATATCAGCCGTATGGCTGATTTGGCCCGTCGGGGCGGGGTGAGCTTCAGGCCCCACATCAAGACCCACAAGTCCCTGCCCATCGCCCATCGCCAACTGCTGCAGGGCGCCCGGGGGGTAACTGCAGCCACCCTGGCGGAGGCTGAATTGATGGCCCAAGGTGGTATCCGGGACATTCTCCTCGCCTATCCGCCGGTTGGGAGCTTGAAGCTCAAGCGCCTCTTGGACCTGGCCGCCTGGATTCATCTCACCGTCGCCCTGGACAGCATGGAAGTTGCTGGGCCTTTGGCCGCGGCCTGCCGGGAGCGGGGCATGACCCTCGATGTTTACCTCAAGATCGACACCGGCCTTGGCCGTACAGGCAAGTCCCCTGAAGGGGCTGTCGAGCTTGCCCGGGAGCTGAAGCAACTGGAGCCTTTGCAGGTAGTAGGCATTATGAGTCACTGCGGCTTCGCCTACGGGCGGAAGGGCGCCGAGGAACTGGCCCGGATCGCCCGGGAGGATGGGGAGCTGATGGTCCAGACTAAGGAGGCGCTGGAGAAGATAGGCATTCCCATCAGGGAAGTCAGCGTGGGCTCAACGCCTACCTGCTGGACGGGCGAGCTGGTCCCGGGGGTCACGGAGATCCGGCCGGGCACCTATGTCTTCAACGATGCCAGCAACGTTTTGTTGGGAATTGTGGGGGAGGAGGACTGCGCTGCAGCGGTCCTGGCTACAGTCATCAGCCGGCCGACCCCAAGGCGGGTCGTGATTGATGCTGGCAGCAAGAGCGTGGCCAAGGAGGCAAGCTCGCTAGGGCCTGGCTTTGGCATCGTGAAGAACTTGCCGGGCGCAGTCTTGGAGCGGGTCTACGAAGAGCACGGGGTCATCGAACTGCCTGCCGACTCTCCCGAGCCTGCCGTCGGGGATCTCCTCGCGATCATCCCCAACCATATTTGCCCCGTCGTCAATCTCTTCAGCCAGTACATCCTCCTTAGGCAAGGCAAGATCGCCGGGTACTGGCCCATCGGCGCCAGGCGTTAAGCCCCGCACCTCTGTTAGGAGCTAAGGCCGGTCAACTCCTTCGTGGGAGTTGACTTTTTTGTTACGCTCACGTAGATGACGGGGATGATGAACAATGTCAAGACAGTTGATGTGACCAGCCCGCCAATGACTGTAATAGCCAGGGGCGCTTGAATCTCAGTCCCCTCGCCAAAGCCCAAAGCCAGGGGCAACAGCCCGAGGACGGTGGTGATGGCCGTCATGAGAATGGGCCGCAGCCGCACAGTTCCCGCCCTCAGGACTGCCTCTTCGGGGGGGACCCCTTCCCTGCGCAGCAGATTGATGTAATCGACCAGGACGATGGCATTGTTGACCACGATGCCCGCCAGCATGATGAGCCCCATCATAGATGTTAGGCCGAGGCTAGTCCGGGTGAGCCAAAGGGCCCAAAAGGAACCGATGGCTGCCAAGGGAACGGAAACCATGATCAAGAGGGGATGGACCAGGGATTCAAACTGGGAGGCCATGACCAGGTAAACCAAGACTAAAGCCAACAGCAGCACGAACAGCAAATCCCCTTGCGACTCCCCGATAAGTTCTTCGATGCCCCCCCTGACGATCTCATAATCCGGAGGAAGGGGCAGATCGGCCAGGATCTTGTCTAGCTCCTTGCTGGCCGCCATCACATCATTCTCCCGCAGCTGGGCCGTGACCTCCACCACCCGCAGCCGGTTCAACCGGCGGATGCTCGCGGGGGAAGTTGTCTTGTTGGCCTGCACCAGCCGGCCTAGTTGAATGAAGGGGCCTTGGATGCTCGTCGGGGAGCTGATGCGGAAGCGCAACAGATCATCTAGACCCATATCAAGGGCTTCCTTGGGCTGCAGGATGATGGGGATGCTGCGGCCATCCTTGCTGATTGTGCCTACCTGGACGCCCCCGAGGATGTTGCGCACCGCCAGGCCAATTTGGCCGCTGGTCAGCTGGCTTTGCAGGGCCCGGGCCGGATTGGTCTGGAGGAAAAGCTCCGGCTGCTCTTCCTGGAGGGAGCTGCGCACCTGGAGAAAAGTATCGCTGGCCTCCAGCTTCGCCACCAGCTGATTTGACAGTTCCGCGAGGGTATCGAGGTCATTCCCCCGGATTTGCAGGGCGATGCCGCCCCCCAAAAAGCCGGTGAAAGCGCCGATGGTCAAGTCCTCATTGACGGTGATCCGGGCGGGCACATGGCTCGTCTTCTCCCGGATCTCCTGGGCCAACTGGGCGGCCGTCCGGTCCCTTTGGCTAGGCTCCGTCAAATTAACGAGGAGCTGGGCCATGTTAGTGTCGGAAGCCTGGAGCAGGGCCAGGAAATCCCGGGTGGCGGGATTGCCGATCTGGGCGTTAATATGCTTTACTTCCGGCATCGCCCACAAGATCTCTTCGATCTCCCCCACAACCTCATCGGTCCTGTCCGCCGGCGTGCCCGCGGGGAGCCGCACCTCCATGGACAGGATGCTCTGGTCCATAGGCGGCAGGAATTCGATGCCCAGCCGGGGAACGAGAGCCAGACTAACGAGCAGAAGACCGGCGGTGATGATCAAGGCTTGGCCCCGGCGCCTCAGGAGACCTTGCAAGAGGCCCGTGTACCATCCTTGCAGCCTATCGGTGAAGGAAGCCCGGATGGCCTCATGGGCCAAACCCTCCCGGCGGCTGAGGAGCCTAGTGGTCAGCACCGGCACCACGGTGAGGGCCACCAAGAGGGAGGCCAGCAGGGAAAAGGAGACGGTCAGGCCCAGCTCCTTGAAAAGCTCTCCGGCCAGGCCCCCAACGTAAGCTAAGGGCACGAACACCGCCAAGGTAGTCAAAGTGGAGGCGGTGATGGCCGCTGCCACCTGGTTGCTGCCCTCCAGGGATGCAGCCTCGGGGTCCTTTCCTTCCCGATAGAGGCGGTAGATATTCTCCAAAACGACGATGGAGTTGTCAACCAGCATGCCCACTCCCAAGGCCAGTCCGCCGAGGGTCATCAAATTCAAAGTCAGCTTGCCGAAGTACATGAAGACGAAGGTGAGGACAACCGACAAGGGGATGGCAAAGCCGATGATGGTGATTGTCTGGAGGTTTCGCAGGAAGAGAAACAAGACCAAAATGGCCAATGCCGCGCCAAGAAGACCGTTGTGCTCCAGATTGACGATGGACTGGCGGATGAACTGGGACTGATCGTTGAGGATGAAGTAGTCCAAGTCGCTGCCGCTGCCCGCCTCAAGCTCCGCTAGAGCCCCTTTCACCCTGTCGGCCACCGCCACCGTGTTTTCGCCTGCCTGCTTGAAAAGGCGCACCACTAATGCGGGCTTGCCGTCCGTGCGGTTGATGCCCCCCTCCCGGGAGGATGTCTCCACGACGTCGGCCACATCCCCCAACCGGATGAACTGGGGCACCAAAGCCCCGAGGCCAAAGACATTATTCTCCGGGGCTTCCAGGTTTTGACCGATAATCATCTCCCGCAGCTCATCGGCGCTTTGGAAGCGCATTCCCGTCTTGATGTAGTAGCGGGTGTCGTCGACGGACATGACGCCCCCTGGAACCACCATGTTCTGATAGGTGAGGAACTGCTCCAACAGGGTGGGGCTGATGTTGTGGGCCCTTAATTTTTCATTGTCATAGTTGATATGGATCTCCTTATCCCGCCCGCCGAGGATGGATGCTTGGGCAACTCCCGGCACCCGCTCCAGGCGGGGAATGACCGTCTCCTTGACCCGGGCGGTGAGCTCCAGCAGATCCTCGGGACCGGAGACGCTGACGACCATCAAGGGCAGCTGGGCCGGATCGAAGGTGAGGACTAGGGGCTCCTGGGCAGCCTGGGGCAAGACCGTCACTAATTGGTCCAGATTGGCCCTGACCCGCTCGAGGGCCTGGGAGACGGGGGTTGTCCAATGGAACTGGGCCACCACGATGGAGATGTTTTCCACGCTGTAGGATTCCAGCTTCTTGAGCCCATCGATTGTTCCCAGCGCCGCCTCGATCGGTTTTGTTACTTCCTCTTCCACCGTCAAGGCATCGGTATTGGGATAGACTGTGGCCACGGTGATGAATGGGACGTTCAGCTTAGGCAACAGATCCAAACCTAACCGGTTGAGGGAGAGGAATCCAAACAGAAGAACAAAAACGACGATCATCGCGATAGTCACTGGGCGGCGAATGGCGAGTTGGGATAGTGTCACGAGCTATTCCTCCATCCGTAGGTGAAACCCCCAAAAAATTGCTTCCTCGTGCCAAGGCAGCAACGAGGAATGAGGGCCAAGCCACAGCTTTATTTTCGGCACTAGCGCCCATAATCCTCCCCTCAGGCCCCTTTGAAAAAATCCTGCAAAACGGGAAAACCTATAGTTGATGGGGTGATGCCATTGATCAAGAAGATGCTGCTCCTGATGATCGTCGTCATTTTGCTCATCGGCGCGGCCAGACTTGTCAGACGGCCCTCGCCGCCCCTCGCGGAAAAGCCTCGGGTGGAGCTGGAAGAACAGGAGCTTGCCCTGCTAGCCCAGCTGGTCTACGCGGAGGCGGAAGGAGAGCCTTACGAAGGGCAGGTCGCGGTGGCCGCGGTCGTCTTGAACCGGGTGGACCATCCCCTCTTTCCCGATACCATCCCGGGCGTCATCTATGAACCCCATGCCTTCACCGTGGTCGCCAATGGCCGGCTCTATAAACAACCTGATGAGAGAGCTCAAGCGGCCGCCAGGGCGGCGGTGGACGGCTGGGATCCATCCGATGGCGCTTTGTACTTCTACAACCCGGCCCTGGCCAGGAGCCCCTGGCTCCTATCCCGGCCCAAAATCAAGACCATCGGCAAGCATGTCTTCGCCAAGTAGGGCGCAGGGAGGAGGGAGCCCTTTGAATCGGACAATTGCCCTATTGCTGAGCATAGCTCTCCTTTGGGGGTATGGCCTGCACCTGCAGCGGCGGGATCTCTTGATCCAAAGGGAAAACGACTACCGGCGGTCTTTCCAGGAGCTGGCCCACCATCTGGTGGGCCTGGAGGATGGGCTGGCCCGTCTTCAGGTTGCCCGCTCGAAGGAGCAGCGCATGCTGCTCCTCCTGGGCATCAGCCATGATGCCGCCAAGGCCCAAGGGAAGCTCAGCCAGCTTCCCCTGACGCCCCTCGCCCTCGAACGAACGAAGGAGCTCCTCCGGCAGGCGGGGGAACGGGCAGCGGAGCTGGCCTTCGATTTAGCTTCCGGCAAGGAGGTAGATGGGGCTTCCACTTTGCGCAGCCTTTGGCAAAAGACCCGCTTCATCAATGGGGAGATCGCCAAAATGCAGGCTCATCTGGCGGATGGGCCAACTAGGCTGGTTAAGCTGGAGCAGGCCCTGGTGACAGGGGCCCTCGGCCCCATCGCCGCCAACGAGCCTGTCGATCCTTTGGCCAAGGACCTCATCATGCTGGAGGATGGCCTGGGCAGGCTGCCCGATGAGGGGGTTCCCCTGCCATCCCCCAAGCCGGCCTACCTCGAACCTTCCGGCCCCGAGCTCACCGAAGAAGAGCTCATCCGGGCCGCCCGGGCTTTCCTCGGCCCCGAAAGGGTGGGGGATGCTCCCCTGACGGTGGTCGGTCCTTCCCAGGGGGAGGTGCCGACTTACAAACTGGAGATGCGCGGGCCGCGGGAGCGGATCGTCTTGGAGCTGGCCCGGCAAGGGGGCCAGGTGGTATGGATGATCAGCGATCGGATGATCGGCGAACGGAACTTGTCCGTCGAGGAGGGGATGGCCCGGGGGACTGCCTTCTTAAGAACCCGGGGCCTCACGGGGCTCGTCCCTATCTTCCGGGCGGACCGGGGCAACCAGGTCGTCGTGATCTACGCGGCCAAGGAAGAAGACGTTTACATTTATCCCCGCCAGGTGCGGCTCCGGATAGGGCTAGACAATGGCGAGGTAACGGCCTATGAGGCTTCAGGGCTTTTCCTGGACAGTGGAGCTAACCGCCAGGCCCGGCTCACCCAAGAAGAGGCGGTCAGCAGGCTCCATCCGGATTTGCAGGTGATGGATGCGAGGTTAGTGGTGACCGTTGGCAGCAGGCGGGATGAGATCTTGGCCTATGAGTTTTACGGCCGGCTGGAGGATAGAGAATATGTAGTTTACATCAACGCGCAGGAAGGCCGGGAGGAAAGGATCATCCAGGGGGACTTGGAGCGGGGCTTCGAGCGTCTCCCAAGGGAAGGGACTCGGCCCGGCGAGCAATGATCCCAAGGCCCGCCCCCCTTTTTTGCAGGGTCCCTTCGATGATGAGGGCCGGATGGGAGAACAGCAAATGGCCGAAGCGCCGGTAGACATTTTCAAAGACGGTAACATCGATTATCCCCGTCTCATCCTCTAGGGTCAAAAAGACGACGGTCCGGCCGCTTTTCGTCGGCGGACGGTGGGGACGGATGACAAGGCCGGCAACCTGCACTTTCTTCCCGTCAGGCAAAGAGTCCAGCTGGGCCCTGGCGAGGATGCCCCGCTGCCCTAGCTTGGGGCGCAAAAAACCGATGAGATGTCCCCCGGCCGTCAAGCCAAGGAGGGAGTATTCATAAAGGAACTTCTGGTAGGGAGAAAAATCCTCGATTTGGGGCGGGGGTAGGAGCTCTGTCCCATCTCCCCTGCCCAGCTGCCACAAAAGGGCCCGCCGGTTGGGATGGAGGCCGTCGAAGGCGCCGACCAGGATGAGATTCGCGATAATATTGCGGGGCAGCCTCACCCGGCGGCAAAAGTCCTCCAGGCCCGCGAAGGGACCGGCCTCCCTCGCCTTAAGGATGGCCTCGAGATGTTGGGCCCCCATGTCCTTGACCTGCCCGAGGGAAATGCGGATGGTTCCTTCTCCTGGTAAATAATCGGGGCCGCTTTCATTGATGTCCACGGGCAGAAAAGTGATGCCCCGGCGACTGGCTTCGAGGCGAATCGTCTGGGGCGGGTAAAAACCCATGGGCTGGTGGTTCAGCAAGGCGGCAAAAAACTCCGCCGGGTAATGGGCGGCCAGATAAGCAGTCTTGTAGGCGGTGGTGCCAAAGGCCGCCGCGTGGGCTTCACAAAACCCGTATCCGGCGTAGCCGGCGATCAGGGAAAAGATGGCCTCGGCCCTTTGGGCATCGATGCCGTTGGTCTGGGCCCGGGCGATGAACTGCCTGCCCAGCGCATCGAGCTCCCGCTGGGAGCGAAGACTACTCAAGACCTTCCGCAGATTATCGGCTTCTCCCGGGGAAAAGCCCCCGACCGCGATGGCAATTTCCAGGACCTGCTCCTGGAAAAGGATCACCCCGTAGGTTTTGGCTAAGATAGGCTCGAGCCGCGGGTGGAGATACTCCGTCTCCTCTTTGCCCTGGCGGCGGGCGATGAAGGGCTCGACCATATCCCCCTTGATGGGGCCTGGCCTGATCAAGGCTACGCTCGCGACGATGTCTTCGATGCCTTTTGCTCCAAGGCGGGCCTGCAGCGCCCGCTGGGCCGGACTTTCCAGCTGGAAGACCCCGATGGTTTCCCCCCGCCCTAGCATCTGGTAAGTCTCCTCGTCATCGAGGGGGATGTGGAGGTAGGAAAAGTCATCATCGGCGCGGCTGATGGCCGCGACGGCATCCTCCACCACCGATAAGGTGCGCAGGGAAAGGAGGTCTAGTTTGAGCAGGCCTAGATCTTCAATATCGTCCTTATCGAACTGGGCGATCAAAGCCCCTTTGGCCGCTTGCTGCAGGGGAGTGATTTCCACCAAGGGGACGCCGCTGATGACAAGCCCCCCCAGGTGGGTCCCGATGAAGCGGGGCAGCCCCGCAACGGCGGCGCACAGCCGCCAAAGGAGCCTGTAGCGCCTCTCCCCCTTGAGGAAGCTAAGTTCCGGGAAATGGTCCAGGGCCGGCTCGATGGCATCGGCAGGTATATGGGGGAATCTCTTGGCCAGTGCATCTAGTTCTTCCGGGGCAAATCCCAGGGCCTTCCCCACTTCCCGGATGGCCGACCGGGCCCGAAAGGTGTTGAAGGTGCAGACGGAGGCTACGTGTTCGGCGCCGTACTTGTCATAAACATAATCCGCGACCAAATCCCGGTAGCGGGCGTCAAAATCGATATCGATATCAGGCTTTTGGGCCCGCTCCAAGCTGAGGAAGCGTTCGAAAAGGAGCCCCCGGGCGATGGCATCAACTTCCGTGATCCCAAGGCAATAGGCCACCGCCGAATCCGCGGCCGAACCCCTCCCCGCATAGCGGATCCCTTTGGCGTTGGCAAAGCGCACCACATCCCACACAACGAGGAAATAATCGGCCACATCCAGTTGTTCGATGATGGCCAGCTCATGTTCCAAACGCTCCCTGACCCCGGTGCTCAAACTGCCGTAGCGTTGATGGGCCCCGTCCCAAACGAGCCGCCGCAAAAGATGGCTTGCCTTTTCCTCAGTCGGGTAGCGGGGGAAGAGGTTGCGACCTAGATCCAACGCAGGTTCGCATGCCGCCGCGATCTTACAACTATTTTCGAGGGCCCCGGGGTAGTCGGCAAAAAGTGTCTCCATCTCCCGGGAGCTTTTTAAGTAATCTTCCCCATTTAGGGGCCGCAGAGGGTGGACGTCCTCCAGGGTCGTTCCCGTCCGCAGGCAGGCGAGGAGATCGCAGACAGGATAGTCCGCCTTCTCCGCGTAATGGACGTTGCCGGCGGCAACAAGCGGGATGGCAAGGACATCTCCCAGCTCCGCAAGGAGCCTGTTCAAACGCCGTCCCCCCGGCAGGTGGGGCGGGGGGAGCTCTAAGTAAAAATCCTGTCCCCAAGTCCTTTTGTACCATTCGGCAAGTTCCCTAGCCCCATCGTAATCCCCCTGCAGGAGGGAGGAGGCAATGGGACCCCGGCGGCAGCCGGATAGGACAATGAGGCCATCCTTGTGCCGGGCCAGATCCTCCGGCGTGATTTGGGGGGTCCCGCGGGGATTGTCCAGGTGAGCCTTGGTGATGAGGCGGCAGATATTCCCGTAGCCTCCAGGCCCCTTGGCCAGGAGGGTGAGGTGCCCTCCGCCCGCTAAAGTGATCTCAACCCCCTGGATGGGCTTGATGCCCTTCCCTTGGGCTAAGCGGTGGAAGCGGACGGCCCCGCAGACATTATCGTGGTCTGTCAAAGCGAGAGCCTCCATACCTAGCTCCGCGGCCCTGTCGATGAGCCGCTCTAGGGGGGAGGCTCCATCGAGGAAGGAAAAGGGGGAATGGACGTGGAGATGGACGAACAATGGACATCCTCCTCAGTCAAAAACCCTGTCCAGCCACCAGGTTCCCTCGCCTGAGTGAAAGTGGATTTCATAAAGTCCCCCCCGCCTGGTTAGCAGCCGGTAAACGATCATCTCCCCTTCCCCCGCCCACCACCTTCCCCCTTCCCACCATTTATCGATGATTTCTGCGACAACTTCCCGCTGGCCCGGCCAGCTAAAGGAGGCAGGCTCACCCTGTTGATCGAGGAGGACCTCAATTTGCCGCTGCCTCACCTTCATGGCCGGCTCCTTACGGGGCGAAGAGATGACATTGGAACTGCCTTAGACATCTTGCCCGCCGGGGCAGCTCAAGCTCAGCAGCCCAGCGCAGGCCCCGGGGCCCCCAGCGGGTCTGCAGCCTTTCAATTACCGGATCTAATTCTGGCCTTGCCTGGAAAAGGTCCAGCTGCTCCCTTTGGCGGGGTGTCAAATCGAGGGCCCGCAGCTCCAAAGAAAAGCCTGGCCTCAGTCTGGGCAAGAGACGATAAAAAACTGCCCGCTGCAAGGAAGAGGCTTCATCTACCGGCGGAGTCAAAACTATTTCCAAAAGCTGATCATCGCTCCTGGCCCGCAGCCGTCCACACCTTTGCTTGCTCGCAACCAGCTTTTCCCCAAGCTCCTGGGCCAAAGCCAACAGGCGCCCTTCCAGCTCGCGGCGATGGGCGGGGAGAAAATCCCAGGACCGCCTGCAGATGATCCTTGGCGGCGGATAGGCGGCCTGCACCTTGCTCTGGTCGATGCCCCGCGCCGCTTGGAAAAGCTCCCTGCCCAAGGGCCCCAATTGCCTTTCCAGATCCCGGAGGGGGACGGCTGCCAATTGCCCGATGGTGAAAAGGCCAAGATTCCTTAACTCCCTGATGACCCCTGGTGGAAAGGGCAGATAATCTAACGACAGGGGGGCGAGAAAAGCCCCCTCAGAGCCTTCGGGGACTTTCTTGTTGCCGCATTGATAAGCGATGCGGGCCACCATTTTGTTGCCCGCCATGCCCCAGCGCAGGGGGCCTAGTTCCTTCTCCAGCCGGCTCCATAACCTCTCCAGGGGGCCGCAGCCGGTCAAATCTAAAAACCCCTCATTGGGGCCGACGGGCTCCACGAAGGGAGTCAATTGGGCGCAAAGGTCCCATGGATGGGGAGCATGGGAGGAGAAATAAAGGATGGTGGGCACGACTGGCACCTCCAAGGCAAACAAATGTTCGCATTTTGATTATAAGAAGGGGTCATCTTCCTGTCAAGGGGTGGGGTGATGGCATCTTAAGCCAAAAAAATTAAGTAATCAAAGAAGGAAAATTGTGCTCAAAGGAACAATATATACATAGGGAAATAAATCACAAGAAGGAGATGTTGCATGAAGAGGTTCTGGTCCCTAGTACTGCTGCTTTCCTTGGTCTTTGCCGCCAGCGCGGGCGCCAAGGAAGTGGTGCTCACCACCGACGTGCTCGTCATCGGCGGCGGCGGCGCAGGCCTTTGTGCAGCCATCGAAGCGGCTGACCGGGGAGCTGAGGTCATCGTCTTGGAGAAAATGCCTTTCCTAGGCGGCAACACCTTAATTTCCGGCCAGGCCATGAATGTGGTTAATCCCAAAACCCAAGTCCCGGCCGGCATTGAAGACTCCATCGAGCTGCATTTCGCCCAGACCTTGGCCGCCGGAGACTATCGGGGCAATCCAGAGCTTGTCCGGATCATGATCGAAGGCGCCCCTGCCGCCTACGAATGGTATGAGCGCCTGGGCATGATCTGGGAGGATACCGTTTTTCAAATCTACGGCGCCCTTTATCCCCGCACCCACTGGCCCGCGAACCTTCCACCAGGCCGTCAGGGGGCCTTCATCCGGGTCTTGGAAAAGGCAGCCCGGGAGCGAAACGTCCAGATCATGCTAAACACAAGGGCAACGAAGCTCTTGCGGGAAAGCCCCCTTGCCGGACGGGTCTATGGAGCTCGGGCGGTGGATAAAGAGGGCAATGACCTGGTGGTGCTGGCTAAGGCCGTCGTCTTGGCCTCAGGGGGCTTTGGGGCCAATGTGGAGATGAGGAGCAAATATGATCCCCGGTTTGGTCCCGATGTTGGCACCACTAACCATGTGGGGGCCACGGGGGATGGCATCCTCATGGCCCAGGATATCGGTGCTGACCTGGTGGGCATGGACTACATCCAGTGCATAGGGGTCTACGGCTCTCCCGTCAGCGTCATTCGCCCTGGACTGGTCCTCTACATCAACAATAAGGGCGAGCGGATCGTCGATGAGGGCGGTCGGCGGGATGCCATCACCGATGCGGTGCTGGCCCAAGAAGGACAAATGGCCTGGGTGGTGGCCGATCAGCACGTGCTGGAGGTCGGCGAGCCCGGTCCTGATGCCCTAGTTGCCGATACCTTGGAGGAGCTGGCGGAGAAGATGGGCGTTCCCGTCCAGGCCTTTGTGGACACCGTCACTAAATACAATTCCTATGTGGAGCAGGGCTTCGATCCCGACTTTGGCAAACGGGCCCTGGAGGCCAAACTCGACACGCCCCCCTTCTATGCGGGCAAAGCTAGGCCCGCCGTCCACCATACGATGGGCGGTGTGGTCATCAACTGCAAGACCCAAGTCCTCGATCGGCGAGGCGAGGTGATCCCAGGCCTTTACGCCGCAGGCGAGGTGACCGGCGGCATTCACGGGACCAACCGCGTTGGCGGCAACGCCCTGGCCGATATGAGCGTTTTCGGCCGGATCGCCGGAACTAATGCGGCCATCGAGGCCATCGGCGAATAGCTGGAAGATTCCCCCCCGGGGAGGACCTGCGGGTCCTCCCCATTTAAACGTCAATGGTTAAGCCGTCGTAAGCGAGGCGGACCTTCGCCGGCAGCTCTTTTTCCACTTGACCGTGATCGAAGGCGTGGGTCATGTGGGTGAGCCATGCCCGGCGGGGTTTGATCTCCTCGATCAATTGGAGGGCCTGGGCCAGATTGAAATGAGTAGGGTGGGGTTCGTAGCGGAGGGCCCCCAGGATGAGGACGTCAAGATCACGCAAGAGCTCCTTTTGGGAAGATGGAATCGAGCTGCAGTCGGTGATGTAGGCTACATCAGCCAGCCGGTACCCGAGGATCGGCAGTCCCCCGTGAAAGACCTCGATGGGCTGGATGGTAAGGCCAAACAACTGGAAGGGCGCGGTGATCACCTGGGGAAGGACCCGGGGTTTGGCGCACCCTTTGGGAGGACAGCCGCGAAAGGCATAGGCAAAACACTCCTTCAACTCGGCGATGGTCCCGGCGTTTCCGTAGATGGGGATGGCCGCGCCTTGCAGCTGATTGAAGCGGCGCAGATCGTCAAAGCCGAAAACATGGTCCGCATGAAAATGGGTATAAAGGACAGCATCCACATGGGTGACACTAGCGGCGAGGGCCTGCAGACGAAGCTCCGTCGCCGTATCGATGAGGATGTTCTTGTCTCCATAGGCCACCAACAGGGATGATCTTGTGCGCTTATTGCGGGGATCCGGCGATGTACAGACGGGGCAGCGGCAGCCGATCATCGGGACCCCGTGGGACGTCCCCGTCCCCATGAAAAGTAGTCTCATCATTCTGCTCCTCTAACTGAATGCTTCCTTCATTGTATCCTATCTAGCAGACGCTGACTACCTTGGGAAGGATTTTCCCGAATTGATAACGAAATAATTAGAGCGGCGGAACACATTAGAAAGAAGGATGTCACTTGCCCAACATAAACAGACCTGCGGCTGAGAAGTCGCCACTGCGGGAGTTCCTGGAGACAATTCTAGGAGCTGCGGCTTTGGCGGCCTTTATCATGATCTTCATCGCACGGGCCTACACCGTCGATGGACCTTCGATGCTGCCCACGCTAGCTAACGGGGAAAGACTCATGGTGGATAAGATTACCTACCGCTTGCGGCCGCCCCGGCGGGGTGAGATCGTTGTGTTCCGGTACCCTGCCAACCCGAAGGAAAGCTTCATCAAACGGGTCATCGGCGTGCCAGGGGATACTGTTCAGATTTACGGCGGCGTCGTTTACATCAATGGTGAACCGCTCCATGAAGACTATTTGGGAGAAGCTTTCTACGGTCGGTTTGGTCCGCGGACGGTACCGGAGGATTGTTACTTTGTTCTGGGGGATAACAGGAATAATAGTGAAGACAGTCGCGATCCCAGGGTCGATTTCGTGCCCCGTTCCTTGATCGTCGGCCGGGCGATTTGGCGGTATTGGCCCTTGCCGCGGATGAGCATCATGCGGTTGCCGGAAGCCTTTCGGGCTTCCCCATCCATCGGGGGGTGAGCGCGGTGAAGCGAGTAGAGAATCTAGAGCGGATTTTCCAAAGCGGCATCATCGCCGTCATTCGCGGCGCTGAGCCGGCGAAGGTGCAAAGGATTGCCCAGGCGTTAGGACAGGGAGGAGTAGAGGTCCTCGAGGTCACCGTCGACTCTCCCGGGGCCCTCGACACGATCGCCCAAGTTTCCCGGCAGCAAGAAGGGGCCTTGGTAGGGGCAGGCACTGTCCTCGATGGGGAGACGGCGCGGGCAGCCATCTTGGCCGGCGCCCAGTTCATTTTCACGCCGACGTTGGATGTGCGGGTCATTGAAATGGCCAATCGCTACGATCGAGTAGTGATCCCCGGGGCAATGACTCCCACGGAGATCCTTGCCGCATACCAAGCTGGGGCTCTTGCGGTCAAGGTCTTTCCCGCCCAGGTGCTGGGGCCCAATTTCATCCGGCAGGTGCGGGGGCCCTTAGGGCACATTCCCATGATCCCAACGGGGGGCATCGATGAGGGGAATCTGGGCGATTTTATTGCCGCTGGAGCTGCAGGGGTAGGGATCGGCGGGGCTTTAGTCGGCCGAAAGATGATCGAAAAGGGTGATTATGAGGGGATTGCGGCCAAGGCCCGCCTATTCGTTCAACTAGTTCAAGAAGCTCGCGCCAAAGGATGAATATCCTCCTCCTTGTCCTTCCGCGGGAGACTATTATCAAGCCTTTGTGGACAGGATAATAGCGACAGACTTCGCAGATCGAAACAGTCTCACACAGTCACAGCAAATCCCTGGTAGACCTAGGTCCGGGATTCCGGAAAAACTGCCTTGTCCTCCCGTCGCTGGTAGAACCATCCCCTATCGGTTCTCGTGATAGGGAGGGGTACGTCTATCGGGAAAGGAGTACGCAATGATGAATTCGCAAGTAATAGAGCCGGAAGAGCGCTCCCCGGCAGAACTTTTTGCCCTTCTACAATTGCAGCAGGATGCAGATGAGGGAGGTTATGCCCAGACCCTCGCCCTGCTGGAAGAAGAGGCTTTCAAGCCCGGCAACCTGAAGGCATTCTTGCGGGTCTTGGCCGATCAGCCCCCCGCGATCCGGGCCCACTTCTACCGGGAAATCTGCTTGAAGAGGCGAAATTCCACCGGTGCCATGCGCTCCCTGGAGAAGCACCTGAAATGGTGCTTCAATCGGGATCGGAAGGAGGCTCGGGCGTCCTTGGCGGCCATCGCCGAGCCGAAGGCCCTGCCTGCCCTCTTTCGCGTCGTTTCCCTGACGGGAGACTCCGTTGTCGCCCGGGAGATCATCGCCCAGATTAAGAACTACCCCGTGGAACACCAACGCTCCGCGGTGTTATATGGGATTCGGTCGAAGGATGAGGCCCTCCAGGCCTTCTCCCTGCATATGGCGAGGCGGATGCGGGATCCGACCTTGATCGATCCGATCCTCAAGTTCTACCTGCAACTAGATGAAGGGGAGGGCGGCAAGCTCCGGGTCGCCTCCCAGCGGGTGCTCTTGGAAACCTTGACCAAGGAGGAGATCCCGCGGGTCAAGAAATGGCTGCGGGATGGGGATGCGACCGTTCGGCTCCTCGGGGTCAGGGCTGCCCAGCGCTTGGCCGATCCAAGCTTTACACCGGAGCTAGTCAGCCTCGTCCTGGTGGATCCAAAATCCCGGGTCCCCGCCTCCATGGCTTTGCTTGCCTTTGACGAAATGGGCCTGATCAAGTTTGAGCCGGGCGCGCAGGAGGCAGGGAAAGTCATCTGTCGGGCTAAGCGGGAGCCCCTCCTGAAGATAATCGACGGGTTCATCATTAGTGAGAATGCCACCTTGAGGGAGATCGGTCTAAAATTCCTCCAACTCCTTCCTGAAGAGCGCAGTCTCGAGACAAAGGTGCTCAAGATCGCCGAGACCGACCGGGTGGCGCCAGTGCGGATGGCCGCCCTCGACCTATTGATACTCTATGGTTCGGACAGGGTCCTTTCCATCGTGATGGACATCTTGTCCGATCCGACCGAGTCGGTCCGCCAGTCCTCCATGGCCCGCTATGCCCAGGGGCTGCTCCAAGAGTTGGTCGGCCCGGAGGAGAGGGACCGGGTGGAGCAGGTCATCAGGCAGCGCAAACAAGAGCGGGAAGAGGCCATCAACCGGTTTGTGGGCGATTTTGAATCATGGCGGGAACAGCTCTGAGTCCCGGCTAGTCCCTTTGCTTCCACTTGTCCAGCGCAATTGACTGGGGCGGCAAATCATGGTAGAATCGCTGCGTAACTAAGGTCGCAGCGGGGAAATCTATCCCTAGATGCTGTGGTTTGTCGGGAGGGAATGGCATGGCTGGTCGGCATTTTTTCACTTCGGAATCGGTGACCGAAGGACATCCGGATAAGATATGTGACCAAATCTCGGATGCGATCCTCGATGAGATCTATGCCCGGGATCCCCTGGCGCGGGTCGCCTGCGAAACGGCGGTGACCACCGGCTTGGTCTTGGTGATGGGGGAGATTACAACCGAGTGTTACGTAGATATTCCCCGCATCGTCCGGGAGACCATCCGGGACATAGGCTACACCCGGGCTAAATACGGGTTCGATTGCGATACCTGTGCAGTCCTCACCTCCATCGATGAGCAATCTCCCGATATCGCCAGGGGCGTCGATCGGTCCTGGGAGGTGCAGCGGGGCCTGACCCGCGGCGATGAGGATGCCATTGGCGCAGGGGATCAAGGCATGATGTTCGGGTTTGCCGCCAACGAGACGCCGGAATTGATGCCGATGCCCATTTCCCTTGCCCATAAACTGGCTCGCCGACTAGCCCAAGTGCGCAAAAGCGGCCAGCTTCCCTATCTGCGTCCCGACGGCAAGACCCAGGTGACTATCGAATACGAAGGGTACAAGCCCAAACGGGTGGAGGCGGTGGTGGTCTCCGCACAGCACCATCCGGAAGTGGCCCAAAAGGAGATCGAACAGGACATCATCGAAGCTGTCATCCATGCCGTCATTCCTCCCCAGCTGCTCGATGAGCGCACCAAGCTCTATGTCAACCCCACGGGGCGCTTTGTTGTGGGCGGACCCCAGGGGGATGCGGGCCTGACGGGGCGGAAAATCATCGTCGACACCTACGGGGGAATGGGCCGCCACGGCGGCGGGGCCCTATCGGGCAAGGATGCAACGAAGGTCGACCGGTCAGGGGCCTACGCGGCCCGCTACGTGGCCAAGAACCTGGTGGCGGCGGGCCTGGCCGACAGATGCGAAGTGCAAGTCGCCTATGCCATCGGGGTATCCCGGCCTGTATCCCTCATGGTCGACACCTTCGGTACGGGCATCATGCCCGATGAGGAACTAGTCGGGCTGGTGGACAAATACTTCGATCTGCGGCCGGCAGCCATCATCCGGGAGCTGGATCTATGTCGGCCAATCTACCGGCAAACGGCAGCTTACGGCCATTTCGGCCGATCGGATTTGGATCTGCCTTGGGAGCGGACGGACAAAGCCGAACTTATTTCCCGGGAGCTTGGGATAAAGAGCGAGAAATAGGGAGGGGGCATAGGGTTGCAGGGCGACTACAAAGCAGGCCAGCAGCGGATCGAGTGGGCGGACAACAGCATGCCTGTCTTGGCCTCCATCCGCCAGGAGTGGGCTGAGAGCCGGCCCCTAGCGGGGGTGCGGATCGGCGCTTGTCTCCATGTGACGACGGAGACGGCGAACCTTATGCGGACTTTAGTTGCGGGCGGGGCTGAGGTCGCTTTGTGCGCCAGCAATCCCTTGAGCACCCAGGATGATGTGGCCGCGGCCTTGAGGGAGGTCTATGGCGTTCCCACCTTCGCCCGGCGGGGGGAGGACAGGGAGGCTTATTATCGCAACATCAATCTAGTCCTCAACACTAGGCCCCACTTAACCATGGATGATGGGGCCGATCTGGTCAATACCCTCCATGGGGACAGGCGCGACCTTCTGCAAGGGGTCATCGGGGGAACGGAAGAGACGACGACAGGGGTTATTCGCCTGCGGGCGATGGAAGAAGACGGCTACCTGGAGTATCCCATCGTGGCCGTGAACAATGCCCTGACAAAACATATGTTCGACAACCGCTATGGTACGGGTCAGTCCACCATCGATGGGATCCTGCGGGCTACCAATCACCTGATCGCCGGCAGCGTCTTCGTCGTGGTGGGCTACGGCTGGTGCGGACGGGGCGTTGCCAGCCGGGCCCGGGGGATGGGCGCGGATGTGATTGTGGTGGAAGTGGATCCCCTGCGGGCCCTCGAGGCGGTCATGGACGGCTACCGGGTGATGGGCATGGACCAGGCGGCTCGGGAAGGGGACATCTTCCTGACGGTGACCGGCAATCTCCATGCCATTCGGGGACATCATTTCGCCCTCATGAAAGATGGGGCCATCGTGGCCAATGCGGGGCATTTCAATGTGGAGATCGATTTGGCAGCCCTGGGGGATATGGCGGAGGAGCACCGTCAGGTGCGGGAATATGTGGAAGAATACCGCCTGCCGGGGGGCAAACGGGTCTTCGTCCTGGCGGAAGGACGACTGGTCAACTTGGCCGCGGCCGAGGGCCATCCGGCCATGGTGATGGATATGAGCTTCGCCAATCAAGCCCTGGCCTGCAAGTGGCTGCTGGAGCAGAAAGGCGCCCTGGAAAAGCGGGTTTATGACGTCCCGGTCCAGATCGATCGGGAGATCGCCCGCCGCAAGCTCCAGAGCATGGGCATTGCCATCGATGAACTCACCCCCGAGCAAGAAGAATACCTGCGAAGCTACCGGCAAGGGACATAAAACCAATCGTCCACGGTGCGGGGCTGGCTGTTTGCCGCCCTGTTTTTTTATTTCAAGGAAGGCGTGGACCATGGCGGGAGGCAAGCTTAGTGTAAAGTTACTGTAGGGTGCCCGGTAGGAATATTCTACCAGGGAGAGAAAAAGAGATCTCACTGCCTTTTGAACGGCAAGCATCAAGTGCTTGAAGGAGTGAGATCTCTTATGGACATAA
>JAAYLV010000042.1 GCA_012521755.1 Bacillota bacterium
GTCCAAATGCTGTTGCACGATAGCCCCGACGAACCTGAGAGACCACTTCAAGGAGGCTCCGCTCATGTATGAATTTGGTTCTGGCCGCTATATGACGCCGAAGCGAAGATTTCTTGCGTCCTTGTATGGAGGCAGGGTCGACAGGCCGGCAGTGGGAAGCGCCACTTCCGTTGCAACGGTGGAACTGATGGACGAAATGGACGCCTCGTTTCCCGAAGCCCACCTCGATCCCAAGGTGATGGCTAGGCTTGCCTCGGGCGCCTATGAAGTGTTCAACATGGATAATCTCATGCCTGTCTATAGTGTCACCCAGGAGGCGGCGGCCCTTGGCTGCCAGGTGAACTGGGGGAGCAGCCGGGATGAGATGCCCGAGGTGCGAAGCCGCATCTGCACCAGCATCGATGAAGATGTCCCGGTGCCCGATGATTTCCTGGCCAAGCCCTCCATCAAAGTGGTCTTGGACGCGATTCGATTATTGAAAAAAGAGTACGGCCATCACGTTTCCATCACCGGCAAGGCGCTGGGCCCCTGGTCGCTGGCCCTGAGCGCCTACGGCGTTGAAGAAGTCTTGATCGCCACCATCGACAAGCCGGACCGGCTCGCAAGGGTGCTAAAGGATCTCAAGGAGGTCACCATCATGTTCGGCCGGGCGCAAATTGAGGCCGGGGCTGATTCCCTTTGCGTTCCTGACCACTTAACCGCGGATCTTTGCCGGCCGGAAGCCTACGCCGACTATTTGCTTCCGATCCATTTCGAACTGCAGCAGCAATTGGACTGCCCCCTCATCCTCCACATTTGCGGCTACAGCTTGGACCGTCTCCAGTACATCAGGCAGAGCGGGATGGCTTGCTTCCATTACGACACGAAAGTCAGCGCCAAAGATGCCCGGGAGGCCGCTGGCGAGGAGATCTCCCTGATGGGAGGCGTCAACAACCCGTCGACTCTCCTGTTTGGTTCGCCCGATGCGGTTGCGAAGGAAGTCTATGAGGCCCTCGAGGCGGGCATTGAGATAATCGGGCCCGAGTGTGCCGTGCCGTTGCGCACGCCCAATGAAAATTTGAAAGCCATCGCTTCCGCGGTTGATGAGTATATGGCTGGCAAGAATGGCTAATCATGTCTGAGGCCTGTCGACCATCGCAAAGAAGGAGGTGGGGGCCGGGAACATACCTTGAGGCGGGTAGTCTTGCGAAAAATACATCCTAGTTGATGGAGGGAGGCCAAACTCATGTTTATGAGAAAGTCCAAGGCTCTTGTCGTAATGCTGACGGCTGCCATGCTCTTGGTCGGCGCCCTTGGAGCTGCGGCCAGCGGGGAGATTCCGAGCGGTCCGATCAAGATCGGTTTTGCGGTGCCGATGTCGGGCACGGCAACTTCCTTGGCCCCCGATGCCGGGATTAATGCCCAGATTGCTGTGGAGTACATCAACAAGTACGAGGGAGGCATACTCGGGCGGCCTGTACAAGCCTTTATCTACGATACCAAGGGCGATCCCCAGACGACCGTTGACGTGTTCGGCAAGCTGATCGAAAACGATGGGGTTGAGGCTGTGTTGGGGTGCCTTTCCTCCAGCACCGGACTGGCCATTGCCCCCAGGGTCGAAAACAGGTGGAAGATCCCGACTCTCCTTCTTGAAGCAACAACCATGCAGATGTTCACTACCGCGGTGCCAAACCCCAAGTATGTATACAGGATTGGCCCCGATGATGTGATGCAATCTATCACCCACGTGAAAGCCGTCCTCGAGAATAAGCCGGATCTCAAGACAATTGCTTTGGGCGCCCCCGACTATGAGTGGGGACACGACGTGGTCAACAGCTTCATTAAGATCTTGGCGCAGTTCAGGCCGGATGTTGAAGTCGTCTATACCTTCTTCCACCCCTTTGGCGAGGCCAGCCCCAACTTCACCGCCTACATCACCGAACTCATGCAGCGCAAGCCCGATGTTTATGTCGGCTACTCCTGGGGAACGGACGGAGTTGCCTGGCACAATCAGGCCAAGGCCATGGGCCTTTACGGCCGCATACCGCTAGTATTCGACGTGTTTGCCGGGACCGCCAAGGGGCAGCTGGCGGAGGAGGGCGTACTGGCTGAAACAAGGGCCGGCAACGCCATGTTCCCGCCCCACGAGCTGGGATATCCCAACGCCAAGCATGCACCCATGATTCTCGAGCGGGTCGGTGCCCTTCCGACCTATGGAATGGGCGTCCATATGCTCACCGGCATGCTCTATCTGAAGGCCGCCTACGAGAAGGTTTACGCCCTGACGGGCCAGTACCCGACGCCCGAACAGGTGGCCACGGCCCTCGATGGACTGTCCATTATCGGTCCTTGCGGCATCACATCCATGATCAATCATCAGTCCACCGCGCCCGGCATGGCCGTCGGGAAGATGCATCAGCGGGAGGATGGCCTGTGGGTCATGGAAGATCTCCTCATCGTGCCGGATTATATGCGGTTTGTGCCGCCGTGGATGACGGTCGATGAGTTCATCGAGACCTTGGGCAAGATTCAGTAGCAGCCAATTGGGCTTGGCAGCCGCCTGCGCCGATCCTGCGGCGCAGGCAGCTGCCCCCGTGAATTATGATAATGGAGGAAAGCCGACATGCTTAGCACATGTCTCAGGTACGTCCTAAACTCCCTGCCTGTCGTGTCCTATGTTATTTTGCTCTCCTTTTCGTACAGCTTCATATTATACATCTGCGGCCGCGTGTCCCTTACCTTTGCAGGCATCTACCTGGTGGGAGCATACGCAACTGTCTCCCTCGGTATGGCACTAATGGGCAATAATATGTCATTTGCCGGGTTCATTGGCATCTTGCTCCTTGCCTGTCTCTTGGGGGCGGCCATGTTAGTTGCGTCCTATCTTTGCTTTGAACGCTTCTTGAAAACCGATGTGCACCGCATGGTGGCCACTTCCTCATTGCTCGTGGCTTCCCGCGGACTGGTCAAAGTCATCTGGGGGACTACTCCCGTTACCTACTCCGCTCCCTTCCTCAGCATGGGGGTAAGCGAGATAGCGGGGAACATCGTTCCCAACTACTACTTATTCATGCTGGCCGTGGCGCTGCTGCTAATGCTGGCGCTGTCTTATTTCCTCAACAGGACGTGCTGGGGCATGCGCTTTCGAGCCAGTTCGCTAGATGGCGAAAGGACAATGGCCCAGGCCTGCGGCGTCAACCAGAACGTGGTCACCCTCATGACCTTTGCCATTGCGGGCGTCTTGGCGGGGCTTGCCGGGGGACTTTACGCTCCCATCGCGGGCGCCGCCTACGGGTCGGAAGGGAATGCCCTCTTGCTGGCGGCTCTCTCCGTCATCATCGGCGGAGTTGGGAGCATCGGCGGTGCGGTCCTGGCGGCCTTCATCGTCGGGATTGCCAGAGCGGTTGCTGCGATCAAAATGCCTGTCCTTGAGCTTGCCGTCCCGTTCATTATTGCTTCCATAACACTGATGCTCAGGCCCTTCGGTCTTTGGGGCAAGGAGTTTAGATACTAAACGGGTGGGGTGAACTAAAGCAATGGGTGCAAACACGCGAACCGACAGGATGCTTCCCTCCCAATTCGATGATAAGTTGATAGCAGCGATAGGATTGACGCTCTTAGCAGCTTTGATCCCCTTCTTTGTCAGCGAATATGTCCGCACCTTGATCCAACGATGTCTGCTTTGGATCCCGCCGATCTTCGGGGTATACTTCATCTACAGCCTCTTGCGCCAGGTCCATTTTGCCCAGTCGATTTTCATCGGCCTGGGGAGCTATATTGTGGCCTTCCTGGCGGGCAAATACTTCCTAACTAGCGAACTGTTGATACTCTTGCCCCTAAGTCTATTAGCCTGCGTCGTTGTAGCCTATGTCCTGGGGATATTCATCATGCGACGGACCGGCTTCTATTTTGCCATCATGGGCATCGCTGTCACCATGGTTTTTTGGTCCCTGGTCTATAAAATGAGACAGATAACCGGAGGGAGCGACGGCATCTCCGACATCAAGAACCCCACTCTCCTGGGCATCCAGCTGAGCGAGCAAGGCTTTTACTACATCTGCCTGCTAATCTCCGTCGGCTTGATTGTGTTGATGTACCGCATCCTCCATTCGCCTTTTTCCATGCAGCTGAAGGCAATCCGGGGCGATTTGCAGAAGGCGGAGTCCATCGGCATTCCCGTCCATCAGATGCGCCGGCTGGCCTTCGTTGTCGCTGGGGCGAATGCCGGCCTGTCCGGCGTGCTCCTCGCTTTCCTGTACAACTATGTCGGACCGACCTCATTTGCCTGGGAGTTTGGCGCGCAGTTCGTCCAAGCGGCGATCATTGGCGGTGTGAACTACTTTGTGGGGCCGATCGTTGGCGCCTTCGCCTTCGTTGGCCTTGAATTCCTGGTGTCCACCTGGTTCCCGAATCTTTGGGAGATCGTTATCGGCGTGACCGTCGCGCTAGTCGTGGTGACTGTCGGCGAAGAGGGAGTCACCGGCATAGCCAAAAACCTCTTGGGCAGGGTCTTCAAGGGGGCAAACCTAAAGGAAAGGACCTACAGCGATGGGAAATAACCAAGGGCCAGTCTTGCTGGCAGTGGAGAGTCTGCGAAAATTCTTCGGCGAAGTGAGGGCCGCCAACGACATCTCTCTGGAGATTGCCCAGGGACAGGTGCTCACCCTGGTGGGGGCCAACGGCGCGGGCAAAAGCACCTTCCTGAACATGCTGATCGGCCTGGTGAGGCCTGACCGGGGGGAGATCAGGCTCGAGGGGAAGCGCATCACAGGCCTCCCGCCGGAGCAAAGGGCCAAGATGGGCATAGTCAAGACCTTTCAACTAGAGCATGTATTCGATGATATGACCGTCTTTGACAATGTGCGGACCGCGTGCCTGTCCGTCGCAGGGAAGCACTACGTCATGTTCAAAGATGTCAGCACCGAAAGGGAGATTAATGAGCGGACCCAACACATACTGGAGCTGTTCGACCTGGCCAGGGTCTGTCAGACGCTGGTTAGGAATTTGGGCCACGGCTACAAAAAGGTGATCGATATCGCCATGTCCTTTGCCATGAAGCCCAAGATCCTGCTGGTTGATGAACCCACGAGCGGAGTGGGGGAAGAGGAGAAATATCGGATCATGGAGCTGATGATGAACCAGATCCGGGCGAATAACCTGGCGGCGATTATCGTGGAGCATGACTTGAATCTGGTGAAGGATATTGCCAAAGAAACCATCGTCATGCACGAGGGAGAATTCATCGCCAGGGGGGCGCCGGAAGAGGTCTTCAGCCAGGACAAGGTAGTCGAAGTCCTTGTGGGGAGGGGATTTTAGTTGCTTGCCATCGAGAACTTAACGGTCTCCTACGGGACTGAAATTGCCGTCAAGAACGTCTCCTTAACGGTCTCGGGAGAAGTGGTCTGCCTGTGCGGCCGCAACGGCTCGGGCAAGTCCACCCTCCTTAAGGCGGTGGCGGGGATAGTGGGCATCGATTCGGGGCGAATACTGCTGGACGGCCGGGATGTGGTCGATCTGCCCCTCCACAGGCGTCTTGAGGCCGGCATCGGATATGTACCTGAAGACAGGAAGCTGTTTAGTGAAATGACTGTCAGGGAGAATGTGGAGGTGGCTAGGATCGGCGCTAAGGCCGCCGGCCGAGAGGTCATGGACGTCGATCAATTCCTGCCGGAGCTGGCCCGATTCTATGATCGCAAGAGCAAGCTCCTCAGCGGCGGACAGCAGAAAATGGTGAGCATCGCCAGGGCCATCGTCGCCTCTCCCCAGGTGCTTCTGTTCGATGAGCTGCTGGAAGGGCTCGCCCAGGCAATGTGCTACAAGATCTGTGATGCGGTCAAAGGGCTGAAGGCGGAGGGAAAAGATATCCTCTGCGCGGAGTCAAGCTTGGACAAAGCAAGCCTGTATGCGGACAGGGTGATCTGGCTGGAACAGGGGAAGATCGTTGCCATGGGCACGCCAGACGAGATCAAGTCTCAGATGATGGAACACATCCGCAAAATGCCAGCGGACCGAAAGCTTCCTCAAGGGGAGGCCTGAGTCGAAGAAAACTGGAGACCCTGGGAGCAAAAGCTCCCGGGGTTTTTTGATCCTCCTCGTCGAGACGGCTTTCCCAAATAGGTAGTCCGGCCTAGGACCAATCGGGGCGGGAGGGAATAGGCTGACAGGGAAAGAGGGAGTCTTGCGGAGGGGGAAAGGATGTGTCGGACTTAGGTTCCTTATTGAGGCTGCTGGAATCGGGGGAGCTTATCAGACTGTTCAGGGGACTGTCGGCGGCGGATCAGCAGGTGATTAAGCAGTTGGGGCAAGCCTTGAGCGTCAACCTCAACCCCGAACAGCAGCAAGTGGTGAACGAGTTGATCAGGACCTTGATCGGCAACCTGGACGATGAGCAGGGGGGAGGGACATGAAGAAGAAAAAGGCCATTCCTGCCAGTGAGTTGGAACAAATGAGCCAACAAAGGCTGCGAGAGGAGCAGGTCGTCCAAGAGAGGGAGCCCGACTTGGAAGAGGCCGCAACCATAAGGGAGGAGGAAGAAACCTCCTTCGAGGACCTTCCCTGGGAGGAGGAAGCAGTGGACCTCCCCTGGGAGGAGGAAACAGTGGAAGAAAGCGCAAGGGAGACTGTTCAGGAGGAAGAGCCCAGGGAAGAAAGCGGCGCAGGGGACCCAAGGGTGGACCTAATCCTAAACTCGGTGGATGAACTCCTTGGGGGGGTGATTTATCGCTGGGAGCGCATCGAGCAGATCGTGATGCGGGTGCTGGAGCTTGTCATGAGGGTTTACCAGCTCCAGGCCATTGTGGTCAAGACCTTAGAAACGGGGCACGCCCCGGTGGAACCGGCTGAGATCGACGAAGAGACCAAAGGAAATCTACTGGGTATGTTAAAAACCTTCCTGGAAGGTCTGGAACAGCCAACTTCGTGAGGCGGGCCCGCCGGAACCGGCCCGGCGGGCTCTAAAAAGTCAGGGGCTGCAGAGTTCTCCGGCGACGGTTGAATAGGGCCACCTCCCTGCAGCCTGTCTCCTGGAGCAGCTCTTTTACCTTATGGAAGTCCCTGGCTACCTCCATTGGCCTGTGGGCATCGGAGCCAATGGTGACCGCCACTCCCCTGGCGAGGCATGTCCGCAGGAAGGCTGCTGACGGATAGATTTCGCCGATGGGTTTATGAAGTCCAGATGAGTTGATCTCCAGGCAGACCTGGGCTTCAGCTAGGGCCGCGGCCGCCTTTTCGTAGTAGGTCTGAACGTCCGCCTTGGGGAAAAAGCCGAACTTCTTGATGAGGTCAGGGTGGGCCATGCTGTCGAAAAGCCCTGACTTTGCCGCCGCGGTGAAGAGGGCAAAGTAGCGGTCCCAAAGTTCGTCGATGTCCTTGTTTGCGTACTCATCGATCAGGCTTGGATCATCAAAGGGCCAACCGTCTATCAGGTGAATCGAACCCAGGACAAAATCAAAGGGGTGATTGCTCAGGAGCTGTTCCAGCTCCTTTTCTGCACCCGGAATGTAATCGGCTTCGATGCCTAGCCTAATCGTGATTGCGGGGTACCGCTCCCGCAGCTTCAGGACTGCCTCGCAGTAGCCGGGGAGCTCCTCCATCCCCATGGCATAACGGCCGTGCCAGGGATGGTCGGGGGGCAGATGGACGAAGGGCAGATGGTCGGAAAAGGCGATCTCCCGCAGTCCCTTCCGAATGGCTTCTTCCACGTATTCTTCCATGGCGCCCTGGGCATGGCCGCACAGGGGCGTGTGCATATGGTAGTCAAGGA
>JAAYLV010000043.1 GCA_012521755.1 Bacillota bacterium
GTGGAGAGCTCCCGCCAAACCCAAGAGGCCGTTGTCCAAGTCTCAGAGGCCGCCACAGCCATGAGCCAGGTTTTAGATATTATCTCCGACGTGGCTGATCAAACCAATCTCCTGGCCCTCAACGCAGCCATCGAAGCCGCCCGAGCTGGCGAGCAGGGGCGAGGCTTTGCGGTAGTGGCTGAAGAAGTGCGCCAATTGGCTGTACAGGCGCAGGATTCGGTCACCCAGATTGCCAACATGAACAACTCCCTCATGCAGCAGGTGGCGCGGCCAGGAGATTGGTTTGATCAGCCACGTCGGAGATAATATCTAAAACCTGGCTCATGGCTGTGGCGGCCTCTGAGACTTGGACAACGGCCTCTTGGGTTTGGCGGGAGCTCTCCACGATGCGATCCATGGAGTGGACTGTGATTTCCATTTCTTTCTGCCCGTTGAAGGCCAGTTCTCTCACATCCTGGGCACTTTTTGTCATGGCCTCCGCTTCAATGCTGACGTTGGAGATTTTTCCGCTGAACTCGTTCACAGAGGAAGCTACCTCTTCAATAGTGGCGGAGTTCTCCTCACTGGCAGTCAGCAGGCTTTCTCCAGTCTCTGCTGCCTGGGCTGTCATCTCCTGAAGTAGATTAACAATCTCCCTTAGGCTTTCTCTGAGTTCGTGGAAGGATCGAGTCAAGACACCGATTTCATCGCCGCGATTCATATCTTGTTCAGAAATGGCTTTAGTAAGGTCGCCCTTGGCTATATGAACTGCACTGGTGGCAGCTAGGGCGATTGGCCTCAGCACGCTCTGGGAAAGAAGGATATACAAAACGATGACTATGAGCACGATCATGCCGAGGGAGAGGAGGAATACGCTTTTGCGAAAGGCTTCCACCGTTTCGTTAATGAGTTCTTGATCAGCACCTGTGTACAACATCCCCACCGCGTTGCCCTGGGCATCAAATAGTGGCAGATAGCCTGTTTGGACTAGGGCGCCGACCACGTCGGCCTGGCCGTAGTAAGGCATTTTCTTCTTGAGCACCTGCTCTATCACATTATCCGCAGCCTGGGTTCCCACCGCACGTTTGCCCTCGACTAGTACGGTGGTGGCGATCCTGGTTCCTTCTCTGAAGATAGTGACTGTATTGCCGGTCAACCCGGCCAACAGATCTACAAGCTCGTTATTCTCGTTGAGAGGCTGGTTGCCTTTGTACAGGATGGAGCCCTCCCCCCGCCAAGGCCCCGGCAGCTTCTCGTCAATTAGTTCATACATTAAAGCCAGGTCCGACTCGACCTTTCGCAGTGCCATCTTTTCCGCCTGGTTGCGAATTATGGACTGGGACACTGCAAAGATGACCACGGCCAGCACCAATATCGCTCTCGCCACCGGAATGAGCACTTTCCACCTCAACGACAAACGCTTCAAGGACAAGCACCCTTTCTCTTGTCTTGCGCATGGATATCGATCGGATATGTTTGGATTTGTGAACGCATTCGCTCACATATTCGGTTGTTTCTTGATTTTTCCTCCCTACAGCGAATGGCGCCAGAGGCACGTATCACCAGATTTTTGACTCTTTCGCCCTGCCATGCCTAGTTCCGCTGAAACGCGCCAAATAACGATTTCCGTGGCTGCAGCAGGCTCTGATGAACCATGCAAACTGCTTCATAATGCTCCTCCCACCCGCGTACACATCAAGGGGGTGGGAGTATGGGCCGGTCGTCGGTTGTTGTTATCTTGGCAGGAATCTTTCTGTTGGGAATAAGAGCAGAGCTGGACCGGCCCATCCGGGTGGGTGTGCCGCGGGAACTCCAGTGGGCCGTAGCCGGTTGGTCCTTCGACGGGGTTGAACTGATAACCACCACCAGTCAGGAAGGTCCAGACTTTCTTGTCTGTGACGCCGGAAGGGGCGTGGAGGTGGTCCTTCCCCTGGGGGAACAAGAGGCGCTCCTGGTTGTCAATCGCTTCCATCATGGGGCGGGGCCGGTGAGCCTTGCGGATCTCCTTGCGGAGGGGAAGAGGTGCTATGGAGCCGAGGAATACGAGTACCTGCTGGAAAAATGTCTTGGTCAAAGGGTTGAAGAGATTGAACTGAAGCCGGAAGGGGAGATCGTGGAGCTCCTGGCCAAAGACTTGGATGCAGTAGGACTCATATCCCCTCAAGGCCTTTGGGCCGGACTCAAGCCTTTGGAGCTTGTTGATGTTGAGCTGCGGCAGCGAGCCTTCTTGGTGCGGCCTCCCCAAAGCTGGCTGGCGGAGAGGGTTGCTCGTCTTAATGCCCGGCGGAAAAGGAAGATAGAAGAGTTCCTAGAGCAACTGGCGGATCGGGTTGAGGAACAGGACCCTGAAGTCACGCTGATGGCCGTTGGCGATATCATGTTCGAGCGCGAGGTTAAACAGGCCCAGCTCAAGAGGGGATGGACCTATCCCTTCGAGAAGGTGGCCCCCACCCTCAAGGGGGCCGGGCTGGTCTTCGCCAACCTAGAGTGCCCCCTGGGGGTCGGCGGCCGGTTCCTCAACATGTTCCGGGGCGAGCCGGAGTCAGTATGGGGCCTTGCCTATGGGGGAGTTGACGTGGTATCGTTGGCTAACAACCACATCCTGGATTATGATAATCAAGTTTTCTTCCAGACCATGGATATCCTCGGCGAGGCGGGGATCGGCTTTGCCGGCGCCGGCAGGAACCTAGCGGAGGCCCGAACCCCCCTCATCGTGGAACAGGGGGGTCTGAGGATAGCATTTTTGGCCTACACAGAGATGTGGTTTGTCTACACGCGGGAGCCCCATAATTGGGCCGCGACTGATATCCTCCCCGGAGTTGCCCCGGCCAGGCTGGATTTTGTCCAAGAGGATGTGCGCTCGGCACTAGAGCTGGCTGATGTGGTCGTCGTTTCCTTCCATTGGGGACAGGAGTACAAAGAAGAACCAACCCCTGCCCAGCTTGAGTTGGGTCGGGGAGCAGTGGAGGCTGGAGCCCATTTGGTCTTGGGGCATCATCCCCATGTTCTGCAGGGGGTTGAATTCCACAAGGGGGGCGTAATTGCTTACAGCCTGGGCAATTTCGTTTTTGATGAGCTGCGTCCCCCCCGCACTGAAGAGTCGGTCATCCTGCAGGCTGTCTTGAAGCGGGGCAAGGTTGAGCAGATTGATTTCTTGCCCGTTCGCATCATGGGCTGTCAGCCTCGGATCCTAAGCAGCGGGGAGGGACGCTACATCACTGAGCGGCTTGAGTGGCTTTCTCGCCGTCTGCTGCTGCGTTAAGTCCCAAGATAGGAGCTGCGAACCTGGGCGTCGGCCATGAGTTTTCCGGATTCGCCGGAGATGGTGATGGTCCCTGTCTCCAGCACATAGCCCCGGTGAGAGATCTCCAAGGCCATGAGGGCGTTTTGCTCAACGAGCAGCACAGTTGTGCCCTGCTTATTGATCTCAACGATGCTTTCCATCACCTGTTCGACGAGCAATGGTGCAAGTCCCAGCGAAGGTTCATCGAGGAGGAGGAGCTTGGGCCTGGCCATGAGTCCCCTGGCAAGTGCCAGCATCTGCTGCTGGCCTCCGCTCAAAGTCCCTCCGAGCTGGTCCTTCCGTTCCTCAAGAACAGGGAACAGCCGAAAGACCCTCTCCAAGTCTTCCTCGAACTCCGCGGGTCGATCGCGGCGGGGATAAAAGCCCATGTCCAAGTTCTCCATGACCGTCAGTTGGGGGAAAATCCTGCGGCCCTCCGGCACACAGGAGATCCCTTTATGGACGATCGAGGGTGTGGGCCTGCCGGTGATGTCTTCGCCCTCGAACAAGATTTTGCCCTGGGGGGTCGATACTACGCCCATGATGCTCATCAAAGTAGTTGTCTTGCCCGCACCATTAGCCCCGATCAAGCAGACGATTTCCCCCTCGGCTACTTCCAAAGAAACTTCATGGAGAGCCTGAATGTGGCCATAAAAAGCGTTAACCTTTTCCAGACGAAGCATGGGCCTCTTCCTTTCCTGTATTAAGCCGTCTTTCTGCCCTTGCCTAGGTAGGCTTCAATGACATCAGGGTTCTCTTGGATCTCCTTGGGGGTGCCTTCTGCTATCTTGCGGCCGAAGTTCAACACAGCGATCCGTTCAGATACGTTCATCACTAGTCGCATCTTATGGTCGATCAAGAAGACCGTAATCCCCCGATCGCGGATGGCTCGGATCAGATGGATCAAATCGTTGCTCTCCTGCATGGTCATTCCCGCAGCCGGCTCATCGAGCATGATCAGTTTGGGATCCGTAGCTAGAGCACGGGCGATTTCCAAGAGCCGCTGCTGGCCGTAGGGAAGGCTCCGTGCGGGCCAATTCTTCCTGTCCAACAGTCCGACGAAGTCAAGGATCTCTTCCGCCCGGGCCCTCACTCTATCCTCCTCTTCTCTGACTTGCTTGGTCCGCAGGATATTGCTCCAAACCCTAGTGGTGGTACGGCAAAAGTTCCCTAGGGTGACGTGCTCTAGCACCGTCAAGCTTGAGAAGATCCGCAGGTTCTGAAAGGTGCGCACCAGCCCCATTTGGGTGATGACATGGGGCCTTTGCCCCGAGACGATGGTGCCTTGGAACTCTATATGGCCTGAAGTCGGCGCCATCATGCCCGTAGCCAGGTTAGTGAACGTAGTCTTGCCCGAGCCGTTGGGACCAATAAGGGCGAAGATTTCGCCTTCATTGACAGTCAGGTCAAGGTTATCGACCGCGCACAAGCCGCCGAAGTACTTGGTAACTTGGCGAGCACTAAGCAGTGCCATACTGCTTCTCCTCCCCTCTTGCGAGCCTCCTGCGTTCCAGGAATCCCTGCAGAGCTCCCGCAATTCCTCCTGGTTGGTAGATGACGATGCCTAGGACGATGAGGCCGTAAATAGCTAGGTACCACGCTTGGAGGAAGCGAAGCATCTCCGGCAGGAAGGTCAACACCACCGCGCCGATGACGGCTCCCGGCAGAAAGCCAATGCCGCCGACCAGCACCATGGTGACGAAACGGAAGGATTCTTCTAGGGTGAACACTTCCGGACTGATGTAGGTGAGCAGGCTCGAGTAAAGTCCGGCCCCGATGCCGACGAAGAGTCCGCAAGTCATGAAGGCCATTACCTTGATGCCGGTGGAGTCGATCCCGATGGCATCCGCAGCCAGTTCGTCATCACGGACTCCCTTGAAGGCAGTCCCGTATTTGGAATCCTCCAGCACTGAGGCTATTACTGCCAGGAGCGCGGCCAACGCTAGACTGAAGTAATAGAAATGGACATCGTTCGTTAGGACGAAGCTGCCAAAGTTGGGCCTGGGGATGTTGAACACCCCAAAGACGCCGCCGGTGACAGCGGACCAGTTCATGAGGATAAAACGAGTTATTTCACCAAAGCCAATGGTAGTGATGGACAGGTAATATCCTTTGAGCCTTAAGGTTGGGATGCCCAACACTAGGCCCATGAAGCCGACCCCCAGGGACGATAGGAGAAGTGCCGGCCAGAAGCCCAGGCCCATCTTGGTGGTGGCCAGGGCGAGGATGTAAGATCCGATGCCCCAGAAGCCTGCCATACCCATGAAAATCTGCCCGGTTAGGCCGAAGATGACGTGCAGGCCTGTCACCATGATCACATTAATGACGGCCAGGGCAAGGACAAATTTGTAGAACCGGCTGGTAATCAGGGGTTCGGCGAGGGCAAGCAGCACAAAGATACCAACTAGACAGGTGTTGCGGAGCTTCGAATTATTCATTGCCTTCCCCCCTTACAGACTCACTTCAGTTGCTCGACCCAAGATGCCCTGAGGTCGGAAAATAAGGAAGCCGATGAGGATCGCAAAGACGATGGCGTCCTTATAGACGGACGAGATGTAACTCGCGCTGAATACCTCGACGAGACCTACAACCAGGCCCCCGATGACTGCTCCGGTAATATCCCCCCAGCCTCCGATGACACAGGCGGCAAACCCCTTAAGGCCTACGTTGGCCAGCACCTGGGACACCATGAATACGGGAGCGAGGAGGACGCCGCCGATGGCCGCCAAGGTGGAGGAATAGGCGAAGGTGATGGCAATCATCTTGTAAGCGTCGATTCCCATCAGCATGGCCGCGAGCCTATCCTGGGCTACCGCCCGCATGGACTTGCCGAGGGTGGTCTTCTTGAAGAAGTACTGCTGGATGGCGAGCAGGATGATCACGCAGACTAGGATGAAAATGTATTGATACAGAATCGAAACGCCGGCGATGCGCAGGCCTCGTTGACCGAACAGGCCGGAAACGGAAACGGGATAAGTGCCCCACGCGATCAGCGAGATATTCTTGAGGAAGATCCCAAGGGCGATGGTGCTCAGCATGACCATCCGGGGGTGGGCATCCCGCAGGGGATAGTAAACGATCCGCTGGGATACGATGCCGAAAATGGCCATGGCAATCGCCGTCAACAACAAGGCGGGGAGGAAGGGAAGCCCCAATAGAAGGGTCAAGGTTCCACCGTAAATATATCCGCCCAGCATGACAAAGTCCCCTTGGGCCAAGTTGACGATGCCCACGGCATTAAAGATGAAGTTGTACCCTAGGGCGACGAGACCGTAGATGCTTCCGAGAGCAAGTCCCGCTACAATCTGCTGCAAAACTATAGCCAGCTCTGCCATGAGATTACGCCAGTTGAAGCTGGCGCGTCACACCTCCCCGGTACGAACTGGATAAAAGAAAGGCGAGGCAGGATTCCTGCCCCGCCCAAATCGATCAGTTCACGCTCACCTTTTCGATGATGACTGGCTGCTGGTTTTCAATCCTGCAGATGAAAAGCTCGTTGAAGGCTTCGCCCCGCTCATCGAAGGAATACTCGATGCCGGAAACGCCCTTCCAGCCCTTGATCTTCTTGAGCTCCTCGAGAACCTTGGCCCGATCGGTGGTGCCAGCCCGGCGGATGGCCTCCGCCAGCATCATCGCCGAGTCATAGTACAGGACGGTGAAGGTCTCCGGCGGGCGGCCGAAGCGCTCCTGGTGCCTCTTGACGAATGCCTGCACATCGGGGTCGGGGTTCAGGTAGGAGTAGGGCGATGTGGTGTAGGCGCCCTCCGATGTTCCTTCGGCCATTTGGATGGATGACCACTGGGTAATGGCCATGCTGCCGTAATACTGGACATCGGGAAGGAGCTGCGCGACCTGGCGGCAAATCAAGGCGTGCTCGTCGCCGTGGGTCCAGACGATCAACACTTCCGGATCAGCCCGGCGGATATTCAACAATTGGGCGGTGAAGTCCTTGTCGCCGGTGTTATGGGCTTCAACGGCCACAGGTTCAAGACCATGCCTTGCTAGGGCATCAATCAGATTCTGCCGTCCACCCTCGCCGAACTGGTCGGTGTTGTGGAAAATGGCGAACCGGGTGTATCCCTTATCAAGGGCGTGCCGGACCTTGGCGGACGCAGCCAAGGTGTCATACTCCCGCACCCGGACGATCCATGGATTGCCGGCGGCAGTGATCATGTCCGCACTTCCTTTGGCCATACAAATAACCCCTTCCTGGCGGATCAAGGGCTCGATGGCCATGACGACGGTGCTCTGATGGCAGCCGATGATGCCGACTACGTTGTCCTGGAAAATCAGCTTGCGGGCAGCGGTGACTCCTCCCGTTGGCAATCCTCTGGAGTCTTCCATGATGATCTTCACTGGGCGGCCAAGGACTCCCCCGGCGGCATTAATGTCTTCCTCCGCTAGTATAAGCCCCTGGGATGCCTGTTCTCCCGAGATGGCTGAACCTCCGGTGATGGCTCCCATTGCTCCGATGTAGACGGGGTCGGCGGCATAGACGGAGCATGTTGCCATTAGGGCCACCGCAAGAACTAAGCCAACGATGCGACGCATTTGATTATTACCTCCTTCACTGATTTTTAGCATCAGATCGAGTACTGAGTTACATATTAGACATAAAAACAATAAAATCCTTCTAGATAGCCGATCTTGCACGAGTCGAGTATAAAATCATAATTGCAGGAAGATAATGGGAAAATGCATGTACCGGATGTGACATCGGGGGGAGCCATCACGAAGGCGGCCCCAGACGAGGCATCGAGGGCCGCCCGCTGTCGGTGCAAGCTGGGTTAATCGATCGTCACCTTGTCGACGATGACCGGCACCTGGTTCTCGATCTTCACAATGAAGATCTCATTGAAGGCCTCGCCTTTTTCGTCGAAGGAGTATTCAATTCCGGAAACGCCCTTCCAGCCCTTGATGTTCTTGAGTTCAGCCATGACCTTGCTCCGGTCATCGACGGTGCCTGCGCGGCGGATAGCTTCCGCCAGCATCATGGCCGAGTCGTAGTAGAGGACGGAGAAAGTCTCGGGCTTGCGGCCAAAGCGCTCTTCGTACTTGGCTACGTAGGCTTGGACGTCGGGGTCCGGGTTCAGGTAGGAGTAGGGAGAGGTGCTGAAAGCGCCTTCCGATGTACCCTCGGCCATCTGGATTGAAGAAGCTTGCGAGACGCCCATGCTGCCGTAGTAGACTACATCCGGCAGGAGCTGTTTGACCTGGCGGCAGATCAAGGCGTGCTCGTCGCCGTGGGTCCAAACGATCAGGACTTCCGGATCCGCCCGGCGGATGTTCAGGAGCTGGGCCGTAAAGTCCTTATCCCCGGTGTTATGTGCTTCAATGGCCACTGGCTCGAGGCCGAATTGGGCCAGGGCTTCAAGGAGATTCTCCCGTCCGCCTTCGCCGAACTGGTCGGTGTTGTGGAAGATGGCAAACCGGGTGTAGCCTTGCTCAACGGCGTGCTTGACCTTGGCGAAAGCGGCCAGAGTATCGTACTCCCGCACCCGCACAACCCAAGGATTGCCCGCCTCGGTGATCACCGCGGCGCTTCCCTTAGCCATGAGGATGACTCCTTCTTGGCGGACCAGCTGCTCGACGGCCATGACGACTGTGCTCTGGTGGCAGCCGATTATCCCGACGACATTGTCCTGGTAAATCAGCTTGCGAACGGCCGTAACCCCTCCCGTCGGCAGCCCCTTGGAATCCTCAAAGATGAACTTGACGGGGCGGCCGAGAATCCCTCCGGCGGCGTTGATGTCCTCTTCAGCCAGCGTGATCGCCCTAAATCCCTGTTCCCCGGACATGGCGGCGGAGCCGGTGATGGCGCCGATAGCGCCGATGACGATTGGCTCGGCCCCGTAGGCAGTCGATGCCGCCATCAGCATTAGGACAAGGACGATCCCAACGATTCTACGCATCATCTATTCCCCCTTTCGAAAATTGGTGAGAAAGACATAGCAATATATTAAACATTAGAAAAGATAGATCCTTCCGCACGGAACAAAACAGATGCAAAAAGGCGAGGATGGTTCGTGGAAAGGGCGGCCGCCCTTCCCGCCGGCGGGCTGGAAACATAGATCTAAAAGGGGGGGCACATCCTTCACCTTGGGGGGATCTTTGTTTAAAGTTGTTATGGCAAGGCAGCAGGTTTTTTCCTCTTCGGCGTCGAAAAATTCACCGGGCAAGGCTGAGGAATGCTGCGGGCCGCCCGCAACAATGGGTCTTAAGCCGCCCTCGATGTATAACCATAGGTGTCGACGCATGGACGGGCTTCTTCGGCAAATACTAGCCTACTCGTACATTCCTTTCGCGCGCATTTCCATAGACAAAGACCACCTATAGGCAGTGGGAACATAGGGTAGCCATGCGGTGACAGATTCCCGCGACTTTGAACGATACGGGGTGATGGTCTTTACCAGCTGATGAGGAATTGTTGTGGAGCAAGCGGCAAAATGAGACATGAGGTCGGCGATCTTGATGAGAATCGGTATACCTTCTACCCTCGCTTACTATGAGTATTTTCCTTTCTGGGACGTTTTTTTCCGCGAACTCGGCTTTGAAGTGGTAAGCTCACCGATAACAACAAAGGCCATCCTTGACTGGGGGGTCAAGCACACCGTTTCCGATGCCTGCGTCCCCATTAAACTGGTCCACGGCCATGTACGGTATTTAGCCGAGGAGGGCGTGGATTTGCTCTTCCTCCCCCGCATGGTGAGGGTGGCTCCGAAGGAGACGTTTTGTCCCAAGTTTCTTGGCTTGCCCGATCTGATCCAAGCCTCGATCAACAATCTGCCTCCGCTGCTTAGCCCTAGGATCTTCTTGCGTTATGGACGGATGAGCCTGTTTCGCATCTGCGGACAGACGGCCAATTCCCTGGGAGTTGGCCCGCTCAAGGGGCTTCGTGCTTGCGCTAAGGCCCTGGATGCCTGGCATGCTTTCCTCAGGAGCCTTCGGGAGGGGATGACCGTGGCGGAAGCGCTGGGCATTCGGGAGAGGACGAGGGAGGCTCTCCGGGGGCCCCGGCTGGCGTTGCTCGGATATCCTTACTTGATTAATGACCCTTTCATTTCCGCCAATCTGTTGGCGCTCCTTGAGGAGCGGGGCGTGCAGGTCTTTACCGCGGAGATGGTGCCCTCCGGGGATCTAAAGCGTCTGTCTCGGAGAATGCGCAAGAATCTTTTCTGGCATTACAGCAACCGCGCTGTGTGGGCTGCCATGTATTATCTAGACAAGGAGATGGTGGATGGGGTGATCCATGTTACTGCCTTTGGCTGTGGGCCGGATGCCATGACCGGCAAGTTAGTCGAACTGGAAGCAAAGGGGAAGGTGCCCTTCACAACCCTGTCGTTGGACGAACACACGGGTCAAGAGGGGATTATTACCAGGATCGACGCGTTTGTCGACATGCTGGTTAGAAAGAAGGCAATCGCATGAAAATCACCTTCCCGCGCATGGGCACATCCTATATAGCTATTGCGGATCTGTTTCGAGGGCTCGGCAATGAAGTGATCTCGCCCCCGCCGATTACGAAGCGGACCTTAGACCTGGGAACCCGCTATTCGCCGGAATTCGCCTGTTTGCCCTTTAAGATCCTCATGGGGACTTACCTCGAGGGCATCGCCCGCGGGGCCGACACCATCGTGTCCTCAGGGGGCGTTGGTCCTTGTCGGGCCGGCTTTTACATGGAGATGCACCGGCGGATTTTGTGGGATTTGGGCTATGAAGTACAGACTATCACCCTCGAGCCTCCCAAGGGACATCTCTCTGATCTCGTCCAACAATTGCGGCGGCTGATCCATGTGCCATTGTCCCAGGTATGGGATGCGGTTCGTTTTGCCTGGAAGAAGCTGGAGCTCCTGGACATCATCGAGGAGCGCGCCTATTATCTCCGGCCGAGGGAGCTGGTGAGGGGATCGACTACTAGGGCCTTTCGAAAGTGTCTCAGCATCGTCCGCGGCGCTAAAGATCCGGAGGAACTGGCCGAAGCGAAGAGTCAGGTTGAAGAGATCTTAGCTTCTGTTCCCATCAACCCCGAGGCAGTGCCTTTGAAGGTAGGTCTGGTGGGGGAGATTTACGTTGTGTTGGAGCCTTTCGCCAATGGTGAGGTGGCCGAGACCTTAGGAGAGCTGGGCGTTGAAGTTCACCGGTCTATTTATCTGACGAAATGGACGCGTGAGAATGCCTTTCTCGATTTTTTCCGGATCCCGGCGGATCGGGATGCCAAGAGGCTGGCCCGCCCTTATCTCGATGAAATGATCGGGGGCCACGGCATAATCAATGTGGGGGAAACAGTCATCTACTCCCGCAATGGCTTTGATGGCGTCATTCACCTTGCGCCCTTCACTTGCATTCCGGAAATTGTTGCCAAAGGGATCCTGACTAAGGTGAGCGCCGATTTGGAATTCCCCGTGATGACCCTCTATTTAGATGAACATACAGGCAAAGAGGGCGTTAGGACGCGGTTGGAAGCTTTTGTTGATTTGATAGGGAAAAAAAGGGAAAAAGAACAGGGGGTCGCCTGGTGAACGTCTTTCTGGGAATAGATCTTGGTTCAGTCAGCACCAATTTGGTTTTGTTAGACGAAGAGGCGGAGTTGATTGACAGCATCTACCTGCGTACCGGAGGGCGCCCCATTCAAGCGATTCAGGAGGGATTGCGGGTCCTCGGCGGCAGGCACCGGGGTAGACTGCAAGTGTTGGGAGCGGGCACAACCGGCAGCGGCCGTCGACTGGCGGCGCTGGTCGTTGGTGCGGATGTGGTCAAGAATGAAATCACGGCCCACGCCGTTGCATCCTTGAAGGAAGTGCCCGGCGTGCGCACCATCCTGGAAATCGGGGGTCAGGACTCGAAGATCATCATCCTGCAAGATGGGGTTGTCGTTGATTTCGCCATGAATACAGTCTGCGCCGCGGGTACAGGTTCTTTCCTCGACCATCAAGCGGCACGGATGAACATACCGATCGAGGAGTTCGGCGAACGGGCCCTGCAGTCCAAATCTCCCACCCGCATCGCGGGCAGGTGCTCCGTTTTTGCCGAATCAGACATGATCCACAAGCAGCAGATGGGCCACAAGGTGGAGGACATCATCGCCGGTTTGTGTGAAGCTTTAGTTCGCAACTACCTTAATAATGTGGCCAAGGGGAAGGACATCCGTCCACCGGTGGTCTTTCAAGGAGGGGTGGCGGCCAATGCAGGGATCAGGGTCGCCTTCGAGAAAGCCCTCGGGGTGCCGGTGATCGTTCCCCGTCGCTTTGATGTTATGGGCGCCATTGGAGCTGCTTTGCTCGCGCAAGAAACGGTCGCGGACGGCAGGCCGTCCCAGTTCAAGGGATTTGATGTCGCGGTCAGAGACTATGTTACCAACAGCTTTGTCTGTCAGGACTGCCCCAACCATTGCGAGGTAGTCCAGGTGATCGAAGAGGGCGAAGTAGTGGGACGATGGGGGGACCGGTGCGGCAAGTGGTCGGCCAGTGTGACTGCCCCCACGCCGAAGGTCCACTATTATGTGGAAGGGGCCAGCTGATTGTTCCACTAGCTTTTGCGAGAAGGATGAGCCGGCTGCTCATCCTCTTCTGTCGTCTGAACAAGCATGGCCTGGGGTTTGATGAAGACCCAAGCCAAGACCAGCACAGCTCCCGCCAGGGCTGCTGCGGCCTCGAACATGAACCGCCGACCAAGCTCTACCACCAGTCCGAAGGTGGGTGGACCCAAGGCGACCCCAAAAAACCTGACAGTGCCGTAGAGGCTGGTAACTAGGCCCCGCTCGCTAGTGGGGGCGCAGCCGGTGATCAATAAGTTGATCGGTGGTAGAACCGCCCCGATGGCTATGCCCAACAGGACCATGATGCCCAAGAAGGGAACCAGATTGGTAACGAAACCGGCGGCGGCCAGCGCGGCCGCGGCGATTGCCGTCCCGGCAAGCACCGTCGGCTTCAGCAGGTTTTTCCTGTCCTGTAGGAACATACCGGCCAGAAATGAAGTCAGAGCCATCGCCCCCACAGGGCCGGCCAAGACCAATCCTTTTTTGAAGCCTAGGATATGGAAGCGTCCTTCCAGATCGTCAGACAAGAAACTCAACACGCCGAACAGCAAGAACAGCACCGTCATGCCCGCTAAGTAGCTGGCAAGGAGGGGTACAGCCTTCTTGCGGAAAATGCTCTTGAGACTTTGCCAGTACTGGGCGAGACTCTGCTTCTCGCGCTCAATCGCCTCCTCGTTGATGATGAGCCATACGGCTAAGGCCGTGGGAAGGGCGATGATCCCGTAGGCGAAAAAGGTGGCATACCAGGAGATCAAACCGAACAAGGATCCGAGGATGGGACTCAGGACTTTGCCGAGGCCGTTGGCAGCTTCGAGGTACCCAAGGCACTTGACCCGTTCGCTGGACTGGAAAATGTCGCCCGTTAAAGCCATGGCCAGTTGATAGGTGCCGCCAGCTCCGATGCCTTGTACGATTCTTCCGGCTACAACGACGGGGAAGGGATTGTCCAAGAGCAGGGCGGCAAAGCCGGCGATCAGCCCACCTAGTCCATAAAGGGCCAAGAAGGGAGCCATGATCGTCTTCCTGCCCACATGGTCTGAGGCGGCTCCGGTAAAGGGAATGAGGAGGCCCGCCGGCAGGGAAAAGGCGGTGATTATAAGACCAACTTGGAACTGGGTTAGGTGCATGGCCTTCTTCAGTTGGGGGAAAATCGGTATCAGCATAGAATTGCCTAGGACCATCACAAAGGGAACAGCGGCCAGGACGGCGAACTGGCCTTTCATTTTGCCTTCCATGTTGCTGCCACCTTTCCGAGGGTATACTACACACTGCCTTATAGTCTTTGCACCACGGGAGTCAGATCATGCATATGCTAAGAAGGGCTTGATGGGGATTGAAAGGGAGGCGATGCCATGGATGCCTACGCTGTCCGCAAGATGTTCCCGGGGAACAATACTCCCCAGGGATTTTTTTCCTATTTCCAGCACATCATTCGGCGGGAGGAGGCTGAGGAGGTTGTCATCCTGAAAGGGGGGCCGGGGGTCGGCAAGTCCGTCTTCATGAAGGGCATTGCCGGGGAGATGCGCCGCCGGGGCTTCCCTGTGGAGTATCATCACTGCGCCTCGGATCCCGCTTCTCTTGATGCCGTTGCCTTCCCTACTATCGGCGTGGCTCTGCTCGATGGGACTGCTCCCCACGTTGTCGATCCCTTGTATCCGGGATGTGTCGATTGGATCGTCAACCTGGGCGATTTCTGGGATGAAAAAGCCCTGAAAGCCAACCGGGCCGAGATCATTCGCCTTACCCAATCCATCGGTGGATACTACGGCCATGCCTATCGGACGCTGCAGGCCGCCAAGAACATCTACGATGATCGGGCTGCGGTGAACCGGGCTGCCCTGCAGACAGGGCTAGTCAATCAGAAAAAGAGTTTCCTGCAAGATATCCTCTCCCCTTATCCGGCGGCCAAGTCGCCCGGACGACGGCGATCTCTATTCGCCACCGCCGTCACCTCTTCTGGACTAGTAAGCTTTCTAGACGTGTTAATGGATCCGGTGAAGGAAGTCTATGTGTTGACGGGCGAGCCGGGAACAGGCAAGTCCGAACTGCTGCTGACCTTGGGCGAGGAAGCTCTCCAGCGGGGTCTTGATGTTGAGTTCTACCACTGTCCCTTGGATCCCGTTAGCAGGGTGGAGCACCTAATCATTCCGGAGCTGGACCTTGCAGTAGCAACCTCGACAGCTTATCACCCTTACATTCGGGAGGGTCTAGCCGGTCTTATCGATATGGACAACTGCCTCGGTCCGCGGGATACAGAGCTTGTCGATGAAAACCAAGAGCTGTTCAATCAACTCTTGGAGCGCTCCATCAGTTTTCTCAGGCAAGCAAAAGAGATCCACGACCAGTTGGAGTCCTATTATGTACCCCACATGGATTTCGCTGGCGTTGCGGATTTGCAGGCGAAGGTGCTAGACCGGATTCTTGTCCATGCGGAGAAAGCTTCTGTCACTCTGAGCTAGAGGAGGGTGTGTTTCCACATCCTCCTCAACTTCAGACAGTCTTTTTGCCGTAGAATACTCTCCCCTGATCCAGATTCGCCCTATACATACAGCCCTTGGCAA
>JAAYLV010000004.1 GCA_012521755.1 Bacillota bacterium
CAAGATCCCGGTACCACGCCTCCCGCACACCCGGGGCTAGGTTGTAGCCCAGAACGTGATACAGTCCCTCCGGAAGTTCTGCTTCGTAGTTGCCCGGCGACACTTCCTCGAGGTCACAAACGTAATCACCATCTTCTTTGTACACCATCAACCGACCATCATCGGTGCGTAAGGGTTTATCTCCAGACAAGAGCCTGATGCGCAGTCGCCCCATGCCGCCAAGTCTAACGGTTTTCGACGTCGTTTCTCCAGAGAAAACCTCAAGATCCCGGTACCACGCCTCCCGCACACCTGGCGCTAGGTTGTAGCCCAGAACGTGATAGAGCCCCTCTGGGAGCTTTGCTTCGTAGTTGCCTGGAGATACTTCCTCAAGATCACAGACGTAATCCTCATCTTCTGTGTACACCATCAACCGGCCATCATCGGTGCGTAAGGGATCATCCCCAGACAAGAGCCTGATGCGCAGTCGCCCCATGCCGCCAACGTCGATAACCTTCTCTAAGGTCTCACCCGCGACGATCTCTACCGGGACCCTCCTATCCTTGATGCCCGCTCCCAAGTAGACGAGAGCGATCTCATAGGTTCCTTCCTTCAGCTTGCTCTCATAAACCCCCCGTTCAATCATCTCCAAGTCGCAAACGTACTCCTCATCTTCCCAACCATCCGGGTCTATGCTGTAGACCATCAACCGACCTTCGGTCTCGAAAGGTACTCCATCGGATAAGAGTTTAACCCGCAGCTTGCTTGGTTCCAACCTAACTTGCCGCTCGATGAGCTGCCCTTCCTTAACCCCTATGCCCTCGATCAATCTCTCCTTGAAGCCGGGGATCCTGGGAATAACCTGCAGCTCGTAGGTCCCTTCGAGGACCCCAATCTCAAAAAGACCCCGTTCCCCCTGCACTTGGCGGAAGGGACGGATAGGCTTTTTGTCTTGGCAGAGCATGATCTCGGCCTCATCGGTTTTCTTGCCGTCAACGAACAATTGGACTTGGATCCGACCAGGGTTCTGGAAGACTACCGGCACCTCAACCGTCTTGCCGCCTTTAACGGCAACACCTTCAATCACGAGAGTCTGTTCTGGGTCGCTCATGTAAGTGCACTCAACTGTATAGAGACCCGGACTGGCAGTCGCCTCGAGCCGTCCCAGGGAAACAGTAAACTCCTTCACGACCCTGTCTTCGCGGACAACCCTGGCAGAAACCCTGTCCGGCGATAGAGTCCTTCCCCCAGCCGACGGCGCAAGGACAATCTTTCCAGGGAGTTCAATGGTCAAGGTCACCTCGGCAGTGCCGCCGGCTTTGACCTCAACCTCCGCCAGCCTGCTGGGATAACCACGATAGGATCCACTCAGGCCATAAACGCCAGGCGGCATGAGGACCTCAAGCCAGTTCCCCCGCAAAGACGGCCTGAACTGTGCCCCGGACAGTTCCACCTCTGCCTCCCTGGTCACATCCTCATCGCCCGCTAGCACCCGGATGCGCAGGAGGCCCAGCACATCACCGAAGTCGATGGTCACTTGGGTAGTCTGACCGCCCTCCAAGGCTACGCCAGGGGCTCCCTTAACCACGCCTTGGTAGTTCGCTTTAATGTCGAGGACACCAGGCCTTGTCTCGTACCGGAAAAGGTCCTTCCCGCGAGGGAGAGTCTCCTGCGATCGTCCCTCCCGGTAGATCTCCAGCTGGCACTGGGAGGTAATATCCCGGTCCTGGTAAATCGCTCGGACCTCCAGGAAGGCCGGCAGCTCGCCAAAGTCTACCCAAACCTCAGTATTTTGCCTCGGCGACACCCAACCAGTTGCTCTCTTCACCAAAGGCTCTCGGCCTTTGACAGGCAAAGTGACAACGAAATCATAGGCGCCCGCCGCTAAGATAGTCTCCGGCGGGAAGCCGGACCAGGCTGCCCGAACAGGCCTGCCGTCTTGTTCAACTCGGATCTCAACCTGATCACTGACTTCTTGCTCCCCGGCAAAGGCCCTGAGAAAGACACCGCCCTTGAGACTGCCGAAGTCCAAAACGACCTTGGTCGTCTGCCCCTTCTCGACGAAGACGTTCGTCTTGCGGACAGTCAGCTCTTCGGGGCCCACCATCAAGGTGCCCTGAACCGTATAACTATCCTCATCAACCGTCAGTTTGACGAAGTGGGGGTCCTTCTCCACCTTGCCAATAGACACTGGGGCACCCGAGGCACCAAAGAGCTCAATCTTCGTGTCCCCGGTTACGTTGATTCCATCGGCCCACGCCTCAACCACCAGAGAAGGCGGAGATACCACCTCCACCATAATGGACTGGAGAGCAGTGAGCAGCGATTCCCTATCATGGGCAGGATAGTAATTCCCGATGCAGCGGACGCTAGCTTCCTCCAGAGCTGACAAGGCAAAGCCCACAACATAGGGCCTGAGAATCACACCCTCCTCCTGCAATTTCTTGGAGATGGCGCAGGGATCCGCATTACAGCTTTCTTCGCCGTCGGTAATGAGAACGATGACGTTGCGGTTGTTCCCTTCCTGGGGAAAGTCTTGGGCCGCCAGCTCCAACGAATAGCCGATGGGGGTCATGCCGGCAGGCTTGAGTCTTTTGATGGTCTTTAGAATCGACGGTCTTACCTCACCTACCGGACCGAAGGCCTGGAAGAGAATCGAGTCGCGACAGCCCACTACATCGGTGAGCTTCGAGCCATAGACCCGGAGTGCTATTTCCAGATCCGGTCGGTCCTCGAGGCCTTCGAGGAGCACCTCCATGACTTCTTTGGCCACGTCCATCCTCGTCCTGCGCCCGTCGACCCTCTGATCCATGCTGAAAGATGCATCAAAGATGAATTCGATGTAAGTTTTCCCCTCGGCCAAGGCAATCGTCGAAATGAGGAGCAAACATAGGACCAGCAAGGCTAATCTGCCTGTTTTACGGATCATTTATTGACCCTCCCTACTCCCTGATGATGGGTACTGCCGGAAAAACTGGCATCCCCCCTCGGCAAGAAATGCACCGCCAAACGCCATCCGTCTTCGACGATACGGAGATCATTTAATCACCAGAGGAGACTATTCCTGCCATTTTCTTTGTCATTTTTGTTTATCTTGGAAAGGATATGAGAGGTTGGTTGACAGGCATCACCATCCTGGGTTCAGCGTCGTTCCTTCGTTCCCAGTAGACGCTGCCAATAGGACCGCAGCCGCTTCTTAGCTTCGTCCCAGCTGCCGCTGTTGATGAGGACAAAGGCAAACCCGCCAAGGAGAAAGACAGCCACTATGGCAACGAGGGTGCGCAAGGCCGCCCGAATGCCTCCTCGCGGACCGCCAAAGGGGGAGGCGGTGCGGGGATCATCCCGGGGCCCGTAAAAATAGAAGTCGACTACATCGGCAAAATACCCGATGCCCCTTTCGGCCGCATCCCGACTGTTGGTGTGGGCCCCAACCTCCAACAAGACATTTAGGGGCGTCAGGTCTTGATTGTAGTTTCCCCGCCCGAAATAGATCCCTTTCACCAGCCCCGGGTAGACCATATCGGCGATCCTCTTCAGGCTTTGGGCGTACTGGCGGTTGACGGCAAAGTTTTGATTGGCCCGGCCGACGACTAATTGCACCCCCGTCACCCAAACACCCTCTTCTATTTCCACCGCATACTGATCGGGCGGAGCCGCATCCCGATGGACATCGAAAATCGCGTCGGGCTCCTTGCGGATCAGGCGGAGCACCGTCGCCCGGGAGCGGCGGTAAGCTCCGCGATTATGGGGCAGATGCAGACTCTCATCGTGAAAGACGGGGATGCCCCGTTCCCTCAAGGCAGCGGCCAGGGCCTTGCCCACCTGGTGGATGCCGCCCTTGCCATTGATGCTGTGGGTGCCATCGGTGGGCACATAAGATTCGGCATTATGGGTGTGATAAATCCCGATCCCCCGCGGCTCCCGCCTCTTGCCCACGGCCGCCTCCAGGAAGTCGGAAAGGTAGTACCTATCCGTTGGGAGCTCCACCTGTTCGACGAATTTCGCTCTAGCCACTTCCCCCTCCACCGCGATGACTTCAAATAGCCGGTTGTCCGCGGTCAAGTACTGATCGCCCGGTTCGATGCTCCGAGCACTGACGAGGAGGACGTTGCCCTCCTCATCGATCATCCGCATATAGGTTCCGTGGAAGAGGTGGTCATCCTCCGGGCTGCCAAAGACGGCCCCGGGAAGCAACAGAATCACGAGGAATGCCATAAGACCTAGCCTAAGGCTCCCTCTCGACATCGTCGTCCTCCTTATCCCCAAGCAAAGCCTCCCGGTGGATCCGCTCCCGCATCTCCCCCACCAGCTCCGCGATGATGACCGCGCCAATTCCAGAGATCATCAGCACATCGAAAAGACCTGCCCCACCCAGAACTAAACGGGTGTCTTGGCCAGTCCCCGCTCCCGAGACTGCGATCAGGTCAGCGAGGGCTAGGCCGCCCACCGCTGAGGCAAAGGCCAGCCTGCGGGACCGTCCAAGGAGATAGCCTAACAGAGCCGCAAACAATCCCGCCGTGTAGACCGGGTCCAGATCCCAGAGGGCAAAGCCAGGCTCCACAGGCAGGAGTCTGTCCGTCGAGAGGACGAGGAGCATCACCCCTAAGGTGGCAGCAATTCCTCTCGCTTTTTCTATGGAGCTGTCGCTGGTGGCAATCAAGTAGATGGCCACCCCTATAGGAACGATGCCGCCGACATTGATGCGAATGCCTCCTGGGAGGGGAACCTCAGGCAAGTAGTAGCCGCCGACCATGAAAAGGAGCAGAATTAATGCCGAGCGGTCGGTCAGCCTCATCCGATCCAAGACCCGCTCGGCAAGACCGAAGAAGATTAGAGCGCTGACGATGACCAGTAGGGAGATGCCAGGAGCAAGGCGAAGCATTTATGTTCCCCCTCCAAGTAGCTTCACCGCTATTTTTCCCCTCCCTACCGGACCATTATCCCCGACGCTAGGTGACCCCATTTCGTCGCCCACCCGGGAGTTGCGGGCATTGGCGGAAAAAGCTAAGCCCCCGTCGTTTGACGAGGGCTTCCCATTAGGCCAAGTACTTCGTCGGCTCCCGGAGGAACTTTTGCTTGCATTCCTCCGAGCAAAAGTAGTAGGTCTGGCGGTCGTACTCGGCTTTGAAGTCCACCTGTTCCTCTTCTAACCGGGCACCACAGACCGGATCGGTAGTCACGGTCTCACCCCCTGCTTCCCATTATTCCCCCTGAAGGAGGGAAATAACCTATGACAGGATGGGAAGGGTGAGGGGCCCGTCGGGGATGATGTAGACCTTTGCCCCTGGGTTTTCGGCCAGAGCCGCATCAAGGGCCTCTTGGACTGTGCCCATGGGGGTGATGAACAGATCTTGCAAGACTTTTGGCTCGATCAGGCAGTCGGTCACCACGAGCTGCGCCCACTGGACAATCTTGCCTAAGAGCATCGCTTTTTGCTCACCTGGCGCAAAACCTTCCCGCTGCAACTTGGCAAGGAGGGCCTCGACCGATGGTTCATTCTTCATCAGGTGGTAATAGCCTTCATGGCCCAAACCGTCTTCGCAAGGCGTAGGGATGATGATCTTGCCCCCCTGCTTGACGATGGGCTTGGGCCCAAACACCACCGTATTGGCCGCCCTGGTGGCCTGATACAAATCGCGGGATTTCGGGTAGCTCACGCAGCTGACCACAATGTCGGCCTGCTGGTCGATCTGGATCTCATACAACCTCCTCGCGGTCTTGACCGCTTCTTCGAAGGCCGCCACCGGATCCCCCGCCACCGCCTGCACCAACCGCTTATCCCCTGTCTGGACCACATTCACGATGAAGTCAAGGCCAACCGCCCTGGTAGCCTCGGTGAGGAACTCCCTGAAGATATTGCCCTCAACCACGCCAAGCCGCGTGCTTGGGTGCTGGAGCATCTCAGCATTGTGGGTGGCCGCGATGGTCTCTTCACCGGCAACCCCCACAGCGACGCTTTTCACCCCACCGCTGTAGCCGGCAAACAAATGGGTCTCCACAACACCGGTGGAAATGCGCAAGTCGGCCTCCGCCACGAATCTGTTGGTGACCAGGGGAATGCCGCGGGCGGACTTGCCCAGGTAAACCAGCTGTTCCTTGTCGTAGGCGTCATGGTTGATGAACTCGATCCGCTCATAAACATCCCGGCCAAACATTTCGATGATCTCATCTGGTGTGTTGGGGCGATGGGTGCCGGTGGCGATGACCCCCTTAACATCAGACATGGAGACCCCCGCGGCTTCCAGTTCATCGAGGAGGATGGGCAGGATGATCTCCTCGGGGAGCTTGCGCGTGATGTCGGTGACGATAATCGCTACCTTCTGACCGGGACGGGCTAAGTCCTTCAGCCGTGGACAGCCGATGGGGTTGAGGACGGCCGCTTTCACGGCCGCCTCCACATCACTGACAGTCTCCACGGGATTGGAAAGCAACACCTGCACGTCCACATCGTCGGGCACGCAAAGCTCAAGACTTTGCTTCCCGTATGGTATGGTAAATCGCTGCATCGCCTTCAACTCCTAAATCAGTCCCATTTCTTGGAGAACCTTGCGCAGCTGTTCCCGTTTTCCATCCTCCATGGGCCCGACAGGTCTAATGGCCGGTCCCGCATCGATGCCGATCATCTTTAGCGCTTCCTTGATGACGACCGGGAAGGTCCCCAGTCCAAAGGCCAGGCGCAAAGGCGCCAGGCGATACTGGGCTTCCAGGGCCCGTTTGTAGTCGCCGGCTACGAAGGCCTCGTAGATCTCCACCACCAAGGACGGGCAAACGTTGGCGGTAGCAGTGATGGATCCCTTGCCTCCGTAATGGAGGGTAGCCAAGATCATAGTGTCGCGACCTGCCAGCACGGCGAAATCATCCCCCGTTAGGCGGATGTACTCGCCCGTCAAGGTCATATCACCGCTTGAGTCTTTGATGCCAACGATGTTGTCGATCTCGGATAGGCGCTGACACAGCCTGGCCGAGATGTTGACCCCAGTGCGGCCGGGATTGTTGTAAAGCATCACCGGCAGGCTGGTATTCCGCGCGATTGCCGCATAGTGTTCATAAAGCTCATCTTCGTTGGGGCTCAGGAAGTAGGGAGTGATTACCGAGACGGCATCCACGCCCACCTCTTCCGCCAATTGGGTCGTCTCAATTGCTTCCCTGGTGGTCAAAGCGCCAGTGCCGGCATAGATAGGAACCCGGCCTTTGGTCTCGTCCTTGACGATCTCCATCACTTCCCGCTTCTGTTCGAAGGTCAGAGAGAAGAACTCACCCTGGGAGCCCACGGGGAACAGGCCATGGCTGCCCCCTTCGATCAGATGGCTGGTCAGCTTGCGCAGTTCCTTCTCGTTGACTCTTCCTTCCTCATCGATGGGGGTCACCATTGCCGGGATAATCCCTTTGATTTCTAACATACCTCGCACCTCCATCGCAAAGTCTTACTCAAACAGTCCCTTAATGTCGGCAACACACTGAGCTGCCGTATCCGCCAGCATGCTGATATCATTGCGATACGCGAACAATCTCATCCCTTTATCGTACCACTTCTTGAAGCTATCCATATCATAGACGTGAATGCCGGGAACTACTCCATGATCCAGGCACACTTTGATGAAACGGTCCAAATCCGCTAAGATCTTAGGATCGTTTGCCTGGCCTGGAAGCCCATAGGTCTGGGACAGGTCGGCAGGGCCGATGAAGGCGGCGTCCACACCTTCGACGGAGAGAAGCTGCTCCAGATCATCGATGGCCTTCTTGCTCTCGATCTGGATGACGACTACCGTCGATTCATTAGCCTCCGGGCAGTACTCTTGGGCCTTCACCTTGCCGTAGCGGCTGTGGGCCCTTCGCAGAGCCATTCCCCGCTGACCGATGGGGTAGTATTTGGTCCATTCGACGATCTTTTCCACTTCTTCCTTCGTTTCCGTCTGGGGAACGAGCACCCCATCGGCGCCGGCGTCCAAAGGCCGGGACAGGGCACACCGATCGAGCCCCGGGGTGCGGACGATGGTCGCAATTCCCGCGTAGCGGGCGCCAAGGATCATGTCGGCAACCGTCTCCATGTTCAACGGTGAATGCTCCATGTCGATGTACATAAAGTCAAAGCCTGCATTGGCCATCAGCTGGCCTACCTGGGGCGTGCGCAGCTCAGAAACCATCGTCCCCAGGACCAGTTCTCCCCTCTTCAGCTTCGCCTTTAGCTCTTTGCCTGTCACAAGGATCCCTCCCTTTACTTGTAGACTTCCGGATTCACCACAAACTCAGGCTTTCGACCTTCCAAAACGTCCCGGACGTTGCGGGCAACGGTCGTCGCCATCCTGATCACGCATTCGATGGTAAGCGCGGCGATATGAGGGGCGACGATAAGATTGTCCAACTCCCAGAACGGATGATCCTTGGGAGGAGGCTCCTGGGCAAATACGTCTAAGGCGGCCCCAGCTAGCTTCCCACTCTTGAGAGCCTCCACCAAAGCGTCCTCATCGACAATGCCGCCGCGGGCGGCATTGATCAGGAAGCTCGTGGGCTTGAGCAGCGCCAGCTCCTCCTTCCCAATCAATCCCCGGCTTTCTGGAGTAAGGGGCAAGTGCAAGCTGACGAAATCAGACTCCCGCAAAACCTCTTCCAGGGAGTCGCACAAGGAGACGCCCAACTCCTCCGCCCTCTCCGGATTGATGTAGGGGTCGTAGCCCAAGACCTTCATGTTGAAAGCTGCTTGGGCTTTCGTTGCCACCAGACTGCCGATGCGGCCGATACCCACCAGCCCTAAGGTTTTCTGGTCAAGGTCAACGATGGTGTACTCGTTCCGTCGCTCCCATTGGCCCGCCCGGGTGGCCTTATCATAGATCAACAGTCCTTTCGCCAAGGCGCTGATGGCCATCAAGGTCCACTCGGCAACGGACAAGGCGTTGGCGTTAGGCGTAAACACCACGGGGATGCCCCGGGCTGTGGCCGCGGCCACATCGATGTTATCCACACCAACACCGTGTCGACCGATTACCTGCAGATTGGGAGCAGCATCGATCACTTCCTTGGGTACAGGAGCTGTTCTGGCGATGATCCCGTGGGCATCTTTGACTTCTCGCTTCAGTCCCTCAACTGAACAATCGTCCGCCACCTTCACCTCATAGTCGTCCTCCAAGATCTTGACGCCGCTTTCATGGATGGCTTGGGTGATTAACACCTTCTTTTTCGGCACGGTAACCCTCCTCCCTTTGTTCTTCCATCTGCAACCGCCGAAGCAGCGGTTCGACAGCCTTTTCCGTATGCTCCCGCACTAGCTTCTCCACCCGATCTGTCGCCTTGTCCGCCAAGGCTTGGATAATCGCCCGATGTTCTTCGATGGCGATCCTTTCCCGCTTGCCAATTGCCGCCGAGAAATGACGATAAGGGTAACAACGGGACCAAAGGTTCCGCAGCATCTCACACAGCACGTCGGAGCCGCTAGCCTCAAAGAACAACTCGTGGAAACGCTCGTTGGCCTCCTGGAAACCCCAGTAGTCATCTTGCGCCAGGAGCTCCTCCATGTCATCCGTCAGCTCTTCCAACTTGGCGATCTCCTCCGGTGTAATCCGCCGGGCGGCAAGCCTCCCGCCGTAGCCTTCCAGTACTAGTCGCACCGAGTATATATCTTCCATTTCTTTGGCCGAAAGCCTGCGAACAACGGCTTCCTTGTGAGGTACGGTCGTAATTAATCCTTCAGTCTCTAAACGCCGCAGGGACTCCCGCACGGGCATCCGACTGACGCCCATTTCCTCAGCTATTTTCGCCGCCACCACCCGTTGGCCCGGTGCCAAGCGGCCGGTGAGGATGGCATCCCTTATGTGTTCATAGACTAGGGATTGGAGGGTCCTGTAGTTGTTCACCTTGCCTACCCCTTCAATCGACACCGAGCAGCCCTCCCGCGCAAATGTAATCCGAGATATTGGATCCAGTTACACCTTATCCGCCACCCCATCGATCTCCTGCCTGGAGCCAGGCCCCCTCACAACTATTTTTAAGGCCCGGGCCAACTTTGCCCGGGCCGATGAAAGCACTAATGGGAAGGTCGATTTCTAGCGATGAAGGCCGAAGGATGAAGCCAATACTGCTGCACCTTTTGGGCCGGCCAAGCCACTCCGTCGGTGCGCGGCCACGCATTGGCCGCCAGGTCATAACGACGAATCTCAAAATGCAGGTGGGCAGTAAACCGGTTGTTGGGCCCCCGCCCCACCGTTCCGATCTGCTGACGGCGAGTCACCTTTTCCCCAACGACCACCCACCGTTCCGCAAGGTGGGCATACTGGGACCACACCTTACTCCCATCGGGGAGCTGATGTTCAATGACAATCACATGCCCAAGGGCCGAGTTCCAGAGGGAATGGCGCACCCGCCCGTTGGCGATGGCATAGACCGGTTGGCCGTAGTCCCCATTGCCGGCACCCGGGATGTTCCAATCCTCGCCCGGGTGTAAAGAATTGCTCGAGGTGCTCCAATCGAGGAAGGCATAGCCGGTGACCGCCCAACCCCTTCCATCCCTGTCGCCAACGGGAAAGTCGAATCCGTCGGTTACGTCTAGATTCTTGTCCGGTTCTTTCGGACCAGGGGCCGGGTCAATGTCCCGGGGCGGCACATAGACCTTCCTTCCAGGACTGTCGAGGAACAGACAGCCCGTCAGCCCAATGAGCAGTAAACAGACTAATCCGATTCGAACTACCCTGCCGATTTCCCTTCCCCCCCAGTTTTGACCAGGCCGTCCAATGGATGGACGGCCTGGGTTAGGTTGCTAATTTCCTGTTCGACAAGGGGATAGGGCATCCTCCTGGCAGTTCCTGGGTTAACCCCGCCGGCGGGCCATCTCCTCCATCAGCGCCTTAAGTCTCTCCAGTTCGATGCCGCCATCGAAGTTCTCGCGGCAGTACTTGATGACTGGTTCTTCAGCAGCCACCACCCGCTCGGCGGCCGCTGCCACTTCCTTGGCAATCTCCTTGGGAATGAGGACGACTCCGTGCTTATCGGCGTGGAGCAAATCGCCGGGATGAACCACAAGTCCCCCCACTTCCACGGGACAGCCGATCTCCACCAGATGAATGTAGGCATGGGATACCAACACGCAGCTGGCGAAATAGCTAAAGCCAACTGCCCGCACCTCATCTAAGTCCCGTACCCCGCCATTAGTGATAGTGGCGATGCACCCCAAGGCCCGATGGATCGAGGCGTTTACCTCTCCCCAGAAAGAGCCGATGGGCTTTGGGTCCACATCTTGGAGGACGGCGATGGTGGGCTTGGGGCTGTCCAAGACGCCCTTCCAGTACTCAAACCGCAGTGCTTTCTGGGCGTCCGTCGGAGGGTCAAAAGCCGCAATTTTCGCGGTGTAAGCATAACCTACAACGGGCTCGTCGACAGCCTGGATGCATTTGATTTCGGGACCCATGAAGCCCTCATTGCGAGGCCTAACATTGAAACCCTCGATAGCATTGGAGATGGTCGGCGAGTCGAATTTCTTGAGAGCCGCCAGCTCAGCAGGTGTTAGTAGAGACACAACATTTCCTCCTTCCTAGAAGCGGAAATAGGAGAAAGACAGTTTCGGGTCCCGGTCTCGGCCTAGCATCTCATCGACTAGGGCAAAGCCTGCATTAGTTCCCAGACGGGTTGCCCCGGCCTCCAACAAGGCCAATGCGTCCTTCAACCGAAAGATCCCCTGGGATGCCTTCACCTGCGCCTTCCCTTCGACCGCTTCAACTAAGAGTTTAATATCTTCCACGGTGGCACCATAAACGCCGCGCCCTGTACACGTCTTAACGAAGTCCACACCGGCTTCCACGGCGATCTTAGCGGCGAGGATCTTCTCTTCCCGAGTCAACAGAGAAGTCTCTAAAATGACCTTGGTGACCCGACCCTGGGCAGCTTCGACGACCGCCCCCATATCCCGACGGGCCGTGTCCACATCGCCTGAACGGACCGCACCGATGTTCATCACAAAATCGATCTCATCGGCCCCCTTGGCAATGGCATCCTTCGTCTCGAACACCTTGACCTCAGTGGAGGAATATCCCATGGGGAAAGAAATGGCCGAGCCTAGTTTCATCCGATCTTGTAGGACGCCTTTGGCCACTTCCAAGAAAGCCGTCGGCACGACCACACTGGCGAAGTGGTAATCCAACGCCTTTGTACAAAACTCGCGGACATCCTCTGCAGTCATCCTAGGATCCAGCAGACTAATGTCGATCTTACCGGCAAACTCCTTCCACTTCTCCTCGGACAAACTAGCCGCCTCCTCTTATTGTTTTCCCAAATCTTGACTTCGTCGAAGCAGCCTAGTTCTCCTTTCCCGGGTAGTCTGCGCCCAGGTAGGATGGAAATAAAAAAAGCTCTGCCTTAGCAGAGCCAAAATGTCTGGGGTGAGCGATGGGACTTGAACCCACGACCTCCAGGGCCACAACCTGGCGCTCTGACCAACTGAGCTACGCCCACCATCATTCCATGAACTTGACTTTGTGTATTATACCCTATCTTGCCCCAGGATGCAATACCCTCGGGGACCAGCCGGTGGTTAACCCTAGCTGTATGTTTAGTCTTCGCCAACGACCGCCCAACTCCTGCAGGGTCTTGCCAAGACCCGTTGTGGCCGGAGCGATGGAATCAAAGGGACCCAATTGGCCATGCTAATTGTAGGAGGTGCATCGTTGGTGCCAAAACCTAGCAGCACCAGCTGGACCGTTGCCGGTCTTGGCGCGCTGACAACAGGCCTAGGTTGGCTGCTTCGGCGCGGCAACCTGAACCTGGGACAGGGACTCATGGGCTTTGGTCTCGCCCATGTAGTTCTCGGCCTGCTCGACATGACCAGACCAACTGTCCGACACAGATCGTACCTCTGAAGAGACGGGGTCACCACCGACCCCGTCATATCGTTTAGATTATGCCAAAGAGTGCCCGGGGGAGGAAAAGGACGAGCTCAGGGAAGAGAACAATAAGTATGAGTACAACTAGGTGGGGGACTATAAAAAGAGCTGTCACGCGAGCGATGCGCTCGAAGGGCATCCCCGATATCGTTGACAGGATATAAAGAACCTGGCCCACCGGCGGAGTAAGGAGCCCAATCATCAAGTTCAAGATCATCATTACCCCAAAATGGACTGGATGAACATTGATCATTTTGATGATTGGATTAAAGACGGGAATGAGGATGATCATCGCGGACACGGGTTCCATGAACATCCCCACAAACAGAAGGAACACGTTGATCAGGAACAAAACGCCGTAGCGGTTGTCGGTGATGCCGAGGATTATGCTGGCCAACTTGGGCGCGGCCTGCTCCCGGGCCAAGATGTAACCGAACAAAGCGGCGCCGGCCACGATGATGATGGCATTGGCCGTTATGCCGGCGCTTTCCACCAATAGATCCCACAAATCCCTGACGGTCAGTTCCCGATACACCAGCAAACCGAGGATGATGGCATAAAGGGCCGCAATCGCCGCCGACTCAGTCGGGGTAAATTTCCCCGTCCAGATGCCGCCGATGATGATAATGGGGGTCAACATGGGCAGCAGGGCATCGTTAAAGGCCTTGATCACCTGCCGCAGGGTCGG
>JAAYLV010000044.1 GCA_012521755.1 Bacillota bacterium
AGCCGAATGGCCTTCTGCGTCAACCCTCCGGGGAGCTGTTGGAAGAGGTCACCCCCAGGGAGGATCCTGGCTGTTTACCTGTCGGGGAACGGTTAGGCAGCTTCATTGAAGTCGAAAAGGCCTACACCGAAGAAGCCGCGCGGCGGGAGGCTGCCCGCTGTCTGCGCTGCGATGTCCGTTAGAAGGGAGGCCAAAGTCATGGCGGAAGTAACACTGACCATCGATGGACAGCAAGTAAAGGTCCCCAAGGGGACGACCATCCTCCAAGCTGCCCGCCTGGTGGGCCGGGAGATCCCCACCCTATGCTACCTAGAAGGGATCAATGCCATTGGCTCCTGTCGGGTCTGCCTCGTTGAGGTGAAAGGGGCCAAGACCTTGATGCCCGCTTGCGTCACTGAGGCGACGGAGGGAATGACGGTCTTGACCAACTCCCCGGCGGCCAGGAACGCCCGCCGTTTAAACCTGGAGCTGATTCTCTCGGACCACCCCGATGAGTGCACCACTTGTCCCCGCAACCAAAGCTGCGAGCTGCAAACCCTAGCGGAGAACATGAACATCAGGGAAGTCCGCTTTAGGGGCCCGCGGCCGAGCTATGCCATTGATGCCTCATCGCCCTCCATCGTGCGGGATCCGAATAAGTGCATCCTCTGTCGGCGGTGCGTTGCCGTATGCGAGAAGGTCCAAGGGGTGGGGGCCGTTGTCCCCCTCGAGCGGGGCTACCGGACCACCATCGGCCCGGCCTTCCATGAACCCCTTCTGGAGGCGGCCTGCGTCCTTTGCGGCCAGTGCGTCGTCGCCTGCCCCGTGGGCGCCTTGTATGAGCGGGACCACACCGAAGAGGTTTGGGCGGCCCTAGCCGACCCAAAGAGGCACGTTGTGGTCCAGACGGCCCCCGCCGTCCGGGTGGCCATCGGTGAAGAGTTTGGCCTTCCTCCGGGGGCGGTCACTACCGGCAAGCTGGTCGCGGCCTTGAGGCGGCTTGGCTTTGACCGGGTGTTCGATACTAACTTCACCGCGGACCTGACCATCATTGAAGAGGGGAGCGAGCTGCTGCAGCGCCTGCAAAACGGCGGTCCCTTGCCCATGTTCACGTCTTGCAGCCCAGGGTGGATCAAGTACATGGAGCATTTCTATCCTGAACTAATCGAGCATATATCCACCTGCAAATCGCCCCAGCAAATGTTTGGCGCCCTGGCTAAGACTTACTATCCCCAGCAGGCCGGCATCGACCCGGCCGCGGTCACCGTGGTGTCCATCATGCCCTGTACGGCCAAGAAGTACGAAGCCCAGCGGCCGGAGATGAACTCCAGCGGCTTCCAGGATGTGGACTACGTCCTGACTACCCGGGAGCTGGCCAGGATGATCAAGACAGCTGGGCTGGAATTTGAGTCTTTGCCGGAGGAGGAATATGATGATCCCTTAGGCATCTCTACCGGGGCCGGCGCCATTTTCGGCGCGACGGGCGGGGTGATGGAAGCAGCCATCCGGACCGTCTATGAAATCGTGACCAAAGAAGAGCTTCCCGGACTCGATCTGCTGCCCGTCCGCGGCCTGGAAGGCGTCAAGGAAGCGACGGTGACTGTCGGTGATACCACCCTCAAAGTCGCCGTGGCCCACGGCCTGGCCAACGCCCGGAAGGTAGTGGAGCGGGTGTTGAATAAGGAGGCCGACTATCACTTCATCGAAATCATGTGCTGTCCCGGCGGCTGCATTGGCGGCGGAGGCCAGCCTATCACCCGGATGGACGATGCCAAGGAAAAGAGGATGGAGGGAATCTACCAAGTCGATCGGGATCTGCCCATCCGCAAGTCCCACGAGAATCCAGCGGTCCAGAAGCTCTACGAAGACTTCCTCAAGGAGCCCCTTGGGCATAAGTCCCACGAATTACTCCATACTACCTATAGAGCGCGGAGTAGATTCGGCTCAGTCATGGAGCACGTCTAACCCCAAAGAGGAAGGGGGCATGGGCCGGACCCATGCCCCCCTTCCTTGTTAGGGCTTGACAATTGAGCCAGGATGGTTATAATTAATATCAACGAGTAATTGTTACTAATTAGCGAGGGGGGCCAATAATGTTGGCGAAGAAGGTCACTGTATACAGCACCCGCACCTGTCCCTGGTGCGATCGGGCTAAGAATTACCTGCGGTCCAAGAACGTTGACTTTGAAGAGTTGGACGTTGCCAATGATCCCGAGGCCTTGGGGGAGATGATTCGCCTTTCCAACCAGATGGGAGTTCCCGTGATCACTGTCGATGATGAAGTAATCGTTGGTTTTGATCGGCAGCGGCTCGATGCCCTGCTGAACTAGTCGGGAAGGCGCGGATGCGCCTTCCTCCCTGTTGGAGTAAAATAGTCTTGAGGTGATCTGGTGGAAAGAGTAGCTGAGATGCTGCGTAAGGGAGGCTATCGGGCCACACCCCAACGGCTGGCTGTTTACCGGGCGCTGCTGGCGCGGGAGGACCATCCTTGCGTTGAGATGATCTATGCCGATTTGCAGGAGACTTTCCCGACCATCAGCCTCAATACGGTCTACAATGCCCTGCAGGTTCTCTGCGACTTGGGCCTTGTCCGCAAGATCAATATCAAAGAGAATCAGCATCGCTACGATGCCCACACTCATCCCCACTCCCACCTCGTTTGTCTGCGCTGCTTCAGGATCATCAACGGCCCAGCCGTGGCCAATGAGTGTCCCCAGGCCGACTTCCAGGGATTTGAGGTGGTGGCCTGCGAGACTTATTTCTACGGGTACTGCAAGCAGTGCGAAGGAAAGACGCCCTGCTCCAATAACGGCGTTAAGGAATAACATTCCTGCCTTCCCAAACCGCGGTGTTCAAATGTTTGGAAATATGTGGTATCATACTCCTAGAGCCTCGCATAGCTGCCCCCGTTGGGGGAAGAATGGGTCTGGTAGTGTTCGCACATTTGGAGGGACGCTAAATGGAGTTTGTCATCAAGCAGGGAGATATTTCCCTGGAGGAAGCTGATGCCTTGGTGAACGCTGCGGGCACCTCGCTGGTTATGGGTTCGGGAGTGGCCGGCGCCTTGCGGCGGCGGGGCGGGGAAGAGATCAACCGGGATGCTGTTGCCCAAGGGCCAATTGGCCTGGGCCAAGTCGTTGTCACCCCGGCCTACCGCTTGCAGGCAAAATGCGTGATCCACGCCGCGGCCATGCCCCATTATGGCGACGGCCGGGCCACGAGCCACAGCATCCGGGAGGCTACCCTGAATGCTTTGCTGAAGGCCGACGAACTAGGCTGCAAAAGCATTGCTATTCCGGCCTTGGGCTGTGGTGTGGCCGGCTTTCCCCTCGAAGAGGGCCTGCGGCTCATCCTCAAGGTGATCAAGGACTACAAGCCGCGCAATCTCGAAATCTGCCGTGTGGTCTTGTACTCCCCTCAGGAGTACGAAACGGGTCTTCGCGTCGCCCAAGAGTTCTAGACTCTCAAAGCGAGCTCGCCGATCAAATGGTCGATGAACTGTCGCGCCGTCCGTCCCGATCGGCCGTTGTGCCAAGCCTCCCATTCCAAGGCCCGCCGATGGAGGGTGGGCGTGTCGATGGCTAGACCGTGCCGGCGGGCTAGGCCTTCCACGATGGACAAGTAGGCGTCCTTGTCGGGAGCAAGGTAGGTAACGGTGATGCCGAACCGGTCGGCTAGGGAGAGCTTCTCTTGAACCGTATCCTGCCGGTGCACCTCTCCATCTCGGTCGTGGAAGGTTTCCTTGATCAGATGGCGCCGATTGGAGGTTGCGTAGATCAGGACATTTTCCGGCCGAGCTGCCAGGCTCCCTTCGAGGATGGCTTTGAGCTCCTTGTACTCATGCTCCCCTTCGTCGAAGGATAGATCGTCCACGAACACGATGAACCGCTGGGGCCGCCCGGAAAGCTTCGCCGCGATCTTGGGAAAGTCTCCGAGCATCTGCTTGGCGACTTCAACTAGCCTGAGCCCCTGGGAGCCGTATTCATGGAGGAGGGCCTTGACTGTCGATGACTTGCCCGTCCCCCTGTCGCCATAAAGCAGCACGTTGTTGGCGGGAAGCTGCCGCAGGAATTTCTCCGTATTGTCCAGCACAACGCGCCGCTGCTCCTCATAGCCGATGAGATCTGTCAGCCTAATCGGATCGGGGTTAGGTATGCCGACCAGTCCTTGGCCATCCCACTGAAATCCCCAGAAACGTCCAAAGGGGCCTGCTCCGCTTTGGGCGTAATAAGCTGCCAAGGGTTCAACTAGCCTAGTCCAGTCCCCTTCCTCAGCTAGCATGTTCTTAATCTCCCTTACATCCTCCCGCTGCGGACCGCCCATGCCCTGGAAGGTTTTCCAGTCGGGGAGCGGGCCTTCCGGCCTTACCTTCGGATGATCCTGGAGGAAGGAGGACGTCGCCGGGATCAACAGATCCCCCAGCCGATAAAGGGTCTGTAGACAGCCAAGGTCATTCTTGGCCGTCTCCAGAAGAGACGTTCCCATTTCCCCGGTGGAGATCAGTTCAGCCTTGCGAGTGAAAGGATTGTCATCGAAAATGATCAAGTCAAGGATATGATCCTGCCAAGGATCGCTTACATCTCCAGCGGGAGCTAGCTCCTTCGAAGCCAGCAT
>JAAYLV010000005.1 GCA_012521755.1 Bacillota bacterium
GACAGCAAAATAGCGTTGGTGCTCTTTCATGGGGGTGATGAGGACTTCCCGGGGCAGTTCCAGCATGTCGGACCCGAATTCACCCCAGACAGCGACGGGATACTCAACTAGGTTAGTGACCTCAGCGAGCAAGTCCTCATCCCATAGGACCTGGCCGCCGCAGGCTTTGGCGGCCTCTTCCACCAGGCGGATGATGGTCTGCCGCCGCTCATCGCCGTCGACGATGACCCAGGCCCGGCGCAAGTCATCCAAGTAGGTGCTTGGGGTAACCGGCACAGGTCCGGAGCAATAGAATCGGTGCCCCCAGCTTAGATTGCCGCTGTCAACGCCGGCGATGGAAAAGGGAACCACTTCATCGCCAAAGAGGGCAACCAGCCAGCGAATCGGCCGAGGAAACCGAAAATCGACCTCTCCCCACCGCATCGTCTTGGGAAAGGAAAGCGCGGCAATCAGCTGGGGCAAGAGCTCCGGCAGGATCTCCCGCGACGGCAGTCCCTGCTCTTTGCGCTGGGCAAAAACATACTCTCCCTGGGGGGTCTTCTTGACCACCAGCTCACTGACCTCGACTCCTTGCCGCTCGGCAAAGCCGATGGCGGCCTTGGTCGGCTGCCCCTCCGCGAAGGCTATGCTTGCCGGAGGGCCTTTTACCTCTTCTAAGAGATCTGCCTGTTCTTCCTCCACCTGGGTTATGGAAAGGACAAGACGCCGCGGGGTCCCCCAGACGGAGACAGGACCATGGCCGATTCGATGCTCGGCCAGCAATTCTTTCGCCTTTTCTTGTAACTGCTTCGTTCCTAGATCGACCACATGGGCGGGCAGTTCTTCCGTTCCGATTTCGAGGAGGAGATCCTTCATCGCCTTGCGCCTCCTTTAGCTGCCAAAGGAAAGCCCAGCTGTTCCCGCTGCGCAAGATACTTCGCCGCGCAAATCCTGGCTAGATTCCGAACCCGGGCGATGTAGCCGGTGCGCTCCGTCACGCTGATGGCGCCCCGGGCATCGAGGAGGTTGAAGGCATGGGAGCACTTCAAGACGTAGTCGTAGGCTGGCAGCGGCAAACCCCGGTCCAGCACCGCCCTGGCCTCCGCTTCATACATATCAAACAGCTTGGTCAAAAGCTCCACATCAGCCACTTCAAAGTTGTAGTGGGAGTACTCTACCTCGGCCTGATGGAAAACATCCCCATAGGTCACATCGCCCACCCACTGGAGATCGAAGAAGCTGTCTTTCTTTTGGATATACATGGCTAGCCGCTCGATCCCATAGGTTATCTCCACCGGCACCGGATTAAGATCGATGCCGCCCAACTGTTGAAAATAGGTGAACTGGGTGACCTCCATGCCATCGATCCAGACTTCCCATCCCAGGCCCCAAGCACCGAGGGTGGGCGACTCCCAGTCATCTTCGACGAACCGAATATCGTGATCCTTCAGCACGATGCCTAGGGTCTCCAGGCTGCCCAAATAGAGTTCCTGAACATTGGGCGGAGACGGCTTCATGATGACTTGATATTGATAGTAATGCTGCATGCGGTTTGGGTTCTCACCATAGCGGCCATCGGTCGGCCGCCGTGACGGTTGAACATAGGCCGCATTCCAAGGCTCAGGGCCCAGCACCCGCAGGCTTGTTGCCGGATGCATAGTGCCCGCTCCCACTTCCATGTCGTAGGGCTGGTGGATAATGCAGTTTTGTCTGCTCCAATACTCCCCTAAGGCAAAAATCAACTCCTGCAAATTCATTCCGGCACCTCCCCGATGACAACGACAAAACCCCTTCACACCCCGGAAGATTCACAACCGGAGACGAAAGGGGTCCTTCCGCGGTCCACCTCTTTGGCACCCTACCCGCCCCTTCCGAGCACACCTTGCCCGGAATCCGAACTGTTCGCCTGAGACGGCCCCTTCGCGATGATCAAAGCAATATTCAGTTCATTTAGCAAAGAAAACCATACTTCATGCTACCCTAGGAGCGCCCCCCTTGTCAATGGGGAGGTTCCGACGACTCCTGGTCGGGATGCCTTCGTTCAACTTCCAGGGTGCATTTTGTCAGCATGCCCACAACACTGGCCACCAGAGCAAGCTTAGGCGCGATAATGCCCCCGACCACCCCGGCAGTAAGGGGGATATCCAACAGGACTTTGTCTTCCCGCTTAACCCGGATCCGCACCGCGTTGCCCTGGTTGACAATCTCCCGAACCTTCCCCAGGGCCTCTTTCCCCTTGACTTCCCACTGTTCTGTCGAACGGCCCTTCCCCTTTTCAGCCTTGATCAAAGCCTGGACAATATCCCCGTTGGCTTCATCAAGAAGGGCCTTGGCCTCAGCATAGCTCAGATCCGCCCGCCGTCGCAGAATATCAATCTTCTCCAGTTCTTCCATGCCCCTTCCTCCTCATCTTTGCAGGGTCTGCAGAAACTCGAGGGACTTCAAAGGTCTAGCCAGACGATAGTCCACATACTGCCTCAGAACCTTTCCCAACTCCGACGCCACCGTCGGCGATGGCCGCAGCCGACCTACTAGGGTGATGCGCCCCTCGAGGAGGCACCGCAGACTCTCCCAAGCGCCCGGGCTGATCTTAAGCGCAGCAGGGTCTTCCCGGGCGCACGATCCACAGAGGAGTCCCCCTTTGACGGCGCTGAATTGAGGATCGACATACTGCCGCGTTCCACAGACGGCGCAATCGGCAAGCCTTGGTCGATAACCTAACAGATTCATCAACTGCAGTTCGAAGAAACGAAGGAGAAGGTCAGTTGGACCATGTTCGACCATGAAGTCAAAGCTGTCCAAGAGAAGCCGAAACAGCTCTTCCTGGGGATCCCGCTCCTCCACCAGCACATCGACAAGTTCGGCCAAGTAGGCCGCGGCAGCCATTCGATCGAGTTCTTCCCGCAACTGGCGATAGGAGTTGATCAGCTCCCCCTGCGCCAAGCTGTCCATCCCTCTGCCCCGGAAGAAGAGATACCGGCCGTGGACAAAGGGCTGGCAGACCGCCAGCAGCCGGCTGCGCATCCTTCGTGCTCCCCGGCCTGCAGCCCGGATCTTGCCTTCATCCTTCGTATAGAGGGTGAGCGCCTTGTCTGCCTCTCCCAAATCCCACGTCCTCAGGACGATGGCTTCCGAACGATAACAAGCCAAAAAACAGCATTCCTTCCTTCGAATAGATTACCCCTGCCCCCACCGGATTATCCCCTCACCGTCTGAAGAGGTACGCAAGGAGGGAAAGGATGGCGCTGATGATGATGCACGTGGTCAGGGGAAAGTAGAAGCTAAAGCCGTTGCGTCGGACATAGATATCTCCGGGAAGCCGTCCAAGCCCCCCCGGGAGTCTGCCCGCAGTGGTGAGAAAGAGTCCCACCAAGACCAGCAGGACGCCGAACACAATGAGCATTCGACCCAAACCTTGCAATCCCGTCATGAGCTCCCTCCTCAGTCAAACAGCCTGTCTTCCTCCCGCAGCCGATCGAGCATGTTAAAATGCTCATAAGCGCTGCGCGTTGCCACCCTGCCCCGCGCGGTGCGCTGCAAGAATCCGATTTGCAGAAGAAAGGGCTCGCACACATCTTCAATTGTGTCCGCCTCTTCATTGATCACCGCAGCGAGGGTATCTAGGCCTACAGGGCCGCCGTCGAACTTTTCAATGATGGCCATCATCAATTGACAGTCAACAGAATCAAGGCCTAAAGGATCGACTCCCAACAAGTCAAGGCTGCGCCTGGCCATCGGGCCGGAGATTTCCGTCTCCCCGTTGACCTGAGCAAAATCCCGCACCCGCTTGAGGAGTCGATTAGCTATGCGGGGGGTTCCCCGGGAACGGCGGGCGATCTCATAGACTGCCTCCTCCGTAATGGCCACCCCGAGTATCTGGGCTGAGCGTTTGATAATCGACAGCAGCTCCTCCGGTTCATAAAACTCCAGCCGGCTGATGACCCCGAAGCGGTCCCGCAGGGGGGAAGTGAGCATGCCCGCCCTGGTGGTGGCCCCCACCAAGGTGAAGGGGTTTAGCTCCAAACGGACGGAACGAGCACCGGGGCCTTTCCCGATGACAATATCGACCACCCGATCCTCCATGGCCGGGTAGAGCATCTCTTCTACCGTCCGGCTGAGACGATGGATCTCATCGATGAACAGGATGTCCCCCGGCTGCAGATGAGTTAAGAGGGCGGCCAGATCCCCCGGCCTTTCCACCGCCGGTCCTGAGGTCACCCGGATACTCGCCCCCATCTCATTGGCAATTACATGGGCGAGGGATGTCTTGCCTAAACCAGGCGGTCCATAAAGGAGGACATGATCCAGGGCTTCGCCCCTCTCCCTGGCTGCTTGAATGAATACCTTAAGATTATTGACCACCTTTTTCTGGCCCAAAAAATCCGCAAATCGGCGGGGGCGCAAGCTAGCCTCCAAATCCACATCTTCCCGACCGCGGGTCCGTGAGAGAACTCCTTCGTCCACAGCAATCCCTCCTTGCAGCCAAACCTAGAGCAGATGCCGCAGGGCTCGACGCACAATCGCCTCTACCCCATCTCCTCCCTGTTCGGCCACAGCCTGCTGCAAGGCAGCACTTGCTTCCCCGCGAGAGTATCCTAAGGCCATCAGCGCCGCTAACGCGTCAGCAACGGGAGAATCGGGGACTGTTGTCAATTCCCCGGCGCCCCCCATTTTCCTTAACCGCTCCCCCAATTCCAACACTATGCGCTGGGCCGTCTTCTTGCCTATCCCCGGAACCAGGGTTAAGGCCGCCAAATCCCCATTGATGACGGCCTGTCGGAACTCACCGGGGGAAGTACCAGACAAGATCTTGATCCCAAGCCGCGGGCCTACGCCTGACACCCCGATTAAGTCCGTGAACAGGCTCAGATCTTCCTTGGCCAAGAACCCATACAGGGTCCAGGCATCATCCCGCACGTGGAGATAAGTATGCAGGGCCACCTCTTCGCCAACGACAGTCTTTTCCCAGACAAAGCTGGGCACTTGCACCCTAAAGCCGATGCCGCCGACCTCGAGGACTAAGTAGTCTAGGCCCTTGTCGAGCACCACGCCCCGCAACCGATCGATCAAAGGATCTCCCCCTTTGCCAGCAGCTCAAGATCGGGCCCCACATGGGCATGGGTGATGGCCACCGCCAAGGCATCGGTAATATCGTCCGGTCGAATATCCTCCTGCAGCCGCAGGAGGAGCTTGACCATGTAGCTTACCTGCTCTTTAGCGGCCCGCCCGTGACCGGTCAGCGCCATTTTCACTTGCAGGGGAGTATACTCCACGACCGGTATGCCCTCCTGCGCGGCCGCCAGCAGGGCCACCCCCCGGGCATGGCCTACAGCTAGGGCGCTGCGGGCATTCCGGGAAAAAAACAGCTCCTCAACTGCCACGACATCGGGACGATGGGAGCTGATGAGCTGGGCAAAATGAGTATAGATTATCGACAACCGCTGGGCGAGGGGCAATTCCGAAGAAGTCCGGACAACGCCGTAGTCTACCGGCCGCAATCTTTGTCCTTCAACGTGAATCAGCCCGTAGCCCGTTACGGCAGTTCCCGGGTCGATACCCAAGATGATCACGCGACTAACCTCCCCTTCAGGGAGGGTATTCGACGAAAGAAAAGATGTTTCCTCCCCTGACTCAGAAGCCTCCGTCCCGCTCCTCCCCCATCCCTTCGAGGATCTGTAGGGCTTCTTGCTCGCTTCCGACGGGGATTCCCTCCGACAGTCGCCCCCGGTCCGCCTCCGGTATGCGCCCGAGGGGCACATTGGTCTTCTTGAGCACAACGCCCCCCCTGTCCGGCCTTCCCTGAAACACCGCCGCGTAGCCGTCGGCGATCCCCAAATAAAGCTGGGCGTGGACGGGGCATGGTCCACCTTCCCGTTCTACTCGGACTAGTTCCGGGGAAAACTCGAGGATCTTCCAGTCCCCGTACTGGGCGGCCAGTTCCTCCCGGGTCTTGCCCACTGCCCGCAAGGGCAAAGGCCTGATGGGCAGCTCCTCCAGGCAGCCGTCATCGTACCTGATGATCATCGCCAGGCGGCTCCCTGACTTGAGCGGCTCCTGATACTCAATCACCGCCCCTTGCCAATCGGGGGAGGCCTCCTCCCGGATAGGATCCGGCGGGATCAAATCGCGATGATGCAAAACCACCCCAAGGGCGAATCCGGCTACAAACACAGCCGCGCCCAGCCAGAACACCGTCCACTTTCCCTTGGTCGGCACCATCCTCACTCCCCCGGGGAACTTTGCCCCTATTGTTCCCCAGGGTTGCCACAAATATGCAAAGGGACTAGGAAGATAGTTGTTCTAGGATTTCATCGGGGATGTCGTAGTTGGCGTAGACTTGTTGGACGTCATCATTGTCTTCCAGCGCTTCGATGAGCTTCACGAGCTGGGCCGCCTCTTCCCCCGCGACGACCACGGTGTTTTGGGGCACATTAGTGATCTCCGCCTCTTGGATGCTGTAGCCCTGTTCGACCAAGGCTGTGCGCACCTCTTGGAAGTCCTCGGGACTGGTGAATACTTGTCCAATCCCATCGGCCACCACCACATCTTCCGCCCCTGCTTCCAAGGCCGCCAGCATCAGGTCATCTTCGCTCTGGGAGCCCATGTCAACGGTGATGGAGCCTTTCTTGTCGAACATCCAGCTGACGCAGCCGGTCTCGCCAAGGTTCCCTCCATATTTGTTGAACAAGTACCGGATCTCTCCGGCGGTCCGATTGCGGTTGTCCGTTAGGATCTCAAGCATGATAGCCACGCCGCCGGGACCATATCCCTCATAAATCGTCTCCTCGAATTTTTCGCCTTCGACCTCACCGATGCCCCGCTTGATGGCCCGCTCGATGTTCTCGTTGGGCATATTCACCGCCTTGGCCCGTTCGATGGCTAGACGCAGCCTGAAGTTGGCGTTGGGATCGCCGCCTCCCTCCCGGGCCGCCACCATCAGCTCCCGGGTGACCTTAGTGAAGACTTTACCTCGCCGGGCATCTTCCTTTTCCTTCTTCCGCTTGATATTGGCCCATTTCGAATGTCCAGCCACTGTACTCCCTTCCTTCGCCGTCACCTTGATGTCATCACCATTTTAGCACAATCAGACAGGGACCGCCAATCGAGGGCCATCAATCAAGAGTTTGGGCCTTGCGAATCCTAGCCAGCAGGAAAACATAGGCGGCGACGACCAGGGCTACCGCGGCGACGGGCGATGCCACTTTCCCCAAGAGGATAAAGTCATAAGTTCCGTGGAGCAGGACCGCCCAGCCAAGCCCCCGGAGAATCTCCCTTGCTGGGCTTCCCGCGAGGAGCTTAGCCCTGCCTAGATGATAGCCCATGGTCCCCGCGAAGGAAGCATGGGCCAGGAAGGCAACGATCCCGCGACTTAAAGCCACCTCGGGCCCGAAGCGATACACATAGACGAGGTTCTCAACAGCAGCAAACCCCAAAGCCGCGGTGATGGCATAAATGATGCCGTCCAAGACTTGATCGAATTCCGCCGAAGCATAGGCCCCCAAGAAAACGGCCAGGAGCTTTGCCCCCTCTTCACCCAAGCCGATCACCAGGAATGACACGGCTAGGGTCCTGGCAAGACTCGCCGGACCGCTCAAGAGGTCACGAAAGGGAGCCTCGAAGAGGACGGCCGGTCCCACCATCACCATGCCCCAACAAAAGGTGCGGACCAACATCCCCAGCGGCTCCCGTTCCTTATGGTCGAAACGTTGGAAGTACCAGAGCCAAAGCAGACCCGGTGCAAAGGACACCACCAGCAGACTGACAAGCCCCATCCCAACACCCCCAGGGAAGACTCCTCCTGCTTACTCATCCTGTCCGGGTTGGGCCAGGATATGTCCCCCCGGGGCTGGCAGTTTCTTGTCTGATCAGCGGTCGAGAAACAGCTTGCCTCCCTTGGCCAAGTTTTCCTTCGCCAACTCCTCGAGGGTGATCGTGACCGCCTCTTCGCTGCAGCCTAAAACATCGCAGACGACCTTCGTCATTTCCTCAACTAGCTTGCGCTTTTGCTCTAAGGTTCGACCCTCCAACATGGCCACATTGATGATGGGCATAGCCTCACCTCCTAAATCGCCGCCCGGAAGATGGCGATGATGTCTTCCCTACTGGGCTGACGGGGATTCAAACGGATGCCGTTGACATTCATCAAAGCATTGTCGGCCATTTCCGGGATCTTGTCGGCGGGCACCCCCACCTCCCCCAAAGTAGCAGGAATGCCGATGTCTTTGCTCAGGGAACGGACGGCGCTCACCGCCAGTTGGGCAGCTTCCCGGAGGGGCTTCCCCTGAACGGGGGCTCCAAGGGCCGCGGCGATATTGGCAAAGCGCTTAAGACTTGCGATCAGGTTGAACTCCATCACGTGGGGCAAGATGATCGCGTTGCCGACACCGTGGGGGACGCCGAACATGGCCCCGGCCGCCTGGGACATGGCGTGGACCAGACCCGTTGAGGAATTGGAGAAGGAAATGCCGGCGATGGTGCTCCCCAAGGCCATCCCCCGGGCCGCCTGCAAATCGCCTCGCCCAGCGCATAATGGCCGCAAGTGCTCGCCAATCAGCCTGATGGCCTCCAGGGCTAGCCCATCGGAGACCTCCTGCCGCCGCTCACAGGTATAGCCTTCAATGGCATGGGTCAAGGCGTCCATGCCTGTGGCCGCTGCTATGTGGGGAGGCTGCTTGGCGATGAATTCGTAGTCCACCAAGGCAACGTTTGGGTATACGTAGGGGCTGGATACGCCCTTCTTGAATTGACGCTCCAGGTCGGTGACGACGGCAAAGCGCGTCGCTTCGCTCCCCGTCCCCGCGGTAGTGGGGATGGCAATGAGGGGATAGAGGGGCCCCGGCACATCCTTCCCCCGGGCATACTCAACGATGGAGCCACCATGGACCAAGATGATGTTGGTCAGCTTGGCTGCATCCATGGAGCTTCCGCCCCCGACCCCGATGAAGGAATCGCAACCCTCATCCCGGGCCAATTGGGCCATGCCATCGATCAGTTCATTGTTCGGATCGGGCGTCACCCCGTCAAACAGGAAGTAATCGAGGCCAGCCTCTTCTAGACTCGCCGTTACCCCTTGGACGAGGCCTGCTTTGACGATCCCCTTATCCGTCACCACCATGGGCCGCTTGCCCCCAAGCAGCTTAATCTGCTCTCCTGCCTGCCGATGGACCCCACAGCCCATCAAGATCTTAGTTGGAAAAAAGAATTCCTGAAAAGACATTCCCGCACGCCTCCTTAGATCATTACCATTAATTAGGTGTTAGCCATCGATTGGCTGAGACCTTCTCCGATTTAGGCTGTGATGGATTCGACTTTCTCTTCCTGGCCCGAAGCGAGGGACCGCTCCAAGGCTTCCACTACAGTCACTGCAAGGAGGGCATCCCTTCCGGTCACCGCGGGAGTAATCCCTTCCTGAATGCACCGGAGGAAGTGGACCGTCTCCTCCTTGTAAACGCCGGCGATTTGACCATGCATCACCGGGCCCATGTTGTAGAGGGGATCTGGTTCGACGAGGCCATCGGGTTTATGGATGGTTATTCCCCGCAAGTACGGCATGACATGGATCATCCCCTTGCTGCCGACAACCTCCAAGAGGGGCGATTGGCGGTTGCCTTGGACGAGGGGCAGGACAAAGGACACCTCAAGGCCGGCAATGGCCCCATTGGCGAAGGTCAAGACTGCCAAGACCGAATCATCGGCCTTGGCGAGGAGCTTGCGGGCCCCCCGGGCGTAGACGCTAATGATGGGGCTGCCACAAATCCACATCAAGGCATCGATGTCGTGGATGCCCAAGAACCACGGCACCGTCGTCCAGCTGGCATAGTGCCGCCCCTGGTCGATATAGGTGTTGCGCCGGGCGAACATGTGGATGACTTCGCCCACATCTCCGGCAGCAACAGCGTTGCGGGCGTGAATGTAGCGAGGATCGAAGCGGAGCACGTGTCCGACCATGAAGACAATGCCCGCTTCCTCTGCAGCCTCCACCATTTGGAGCCCTTCTTCGCTGCTTGTAGCCAAGGGTTTCTCCACAAATACATGCTTGCCGGCGGCCGCGGCAGCCAAGACAGGCTCCAGGTGGGCCCGATCGGGGGAACAAATAAAAACGGCATCCACCTGGCTGAGGAGAGCCTCAACGCTAGCGAATGCCTTCGTCCCAAGCTCAGCTCCGACTTCGGCCGCCCGCTCGGCATCCACATCGTACACCGCGGTCAATTCCGCCTGGGGGAGCTCCTTGAGCAGGCGCCCATACAAGCGGCCCATCAGACCAACTCCGACTACACCCGCCCGAATCTTGTCCATGGGTGTTTTCCCTCCATTGATCAAGGTCTTGCTGACATTTTCGCCCTGTAACTGGCAAAACCCTCCCTCGGATGCTAATTATCCGCCCAGGACCAAAGAGTCTGACAGACTAATTTAAAGCAGGAGTTTTTTAATATCTTGGGGAAAATATCGCTAGAGGAATTGGCAGAAGGTGGTGATAATAGGCGTTCCACTGCAAAAGTGAGGAGACTCTCTTTTATCCTTGAAAGGGGAGGAGACTGATGTCAAGAAGGCTTGCTTGCGTGATCCTCTGTGTGTTCCTTGTCCTCTTGACCGGCAGTTCCATCCTGGCTAAGACGATAACTATCAACTTTGCGACGATCCTAAGCCCTGGGGAAGCCTGTGTTGAAGCGATGGAGTACTTTAAACAATTGGTCGAAGAACGCAGCAACGGCCGCATCGTCGTCAACAACTTTCCCGGCGGGGTCATGGGCGGTGAACGGGACAATCTGGAAGCCCTCGCCAGCGGCGCTTTGGAAATGGCCTGTTGCGGCGTGGCCGACGCGATTTTCTATGCACCCGAATACTACATCGTCGAGCTGCCATATGTGATGAAGAACCGGGAGCATGTCCGCAGGGTGTGGGCAGGGCCGGTCGGGCAGGAAGTAAACGAAGCCATTAGGGTGAAGAAGGGCATTCGCACCGTCGCCGTCATGGATAGGGGGCCCCGCTATCTGACCTCCAACAGGCCCGTCCATAAGCCGGAGGACGTCAAGGGACTGCGGATGCGCCTGCCGGAAAACACCGTTTGGATGGAGACTTGGAAAGCCCTCGGCGCCCAGCCGATGCCCATCGCCTTCCCGGAGATCTTCACCGCACTGCAGACGGGCATGGTAGAGGCCCAGGAAAACCCCCTCCAGACCATCTACAATGCCAAGTTCCACGAGGTGCAAAAATACCTTATCGGGACCCACCACGTCCTGTCCGTCTACAAGTTCCAAGCATCGGACAGTTGGTGGAATACCCTCTCCCCCGACGATCAGCAGCTGATCCAAGAGGCGATGGAAGAGGCGGCTGAGTACGGCAACAAGCTCGTCGCGGAAGGTGAGGAGGAGCTGTTGCGCAAGATGCAAGAGGAGGGCATCACCTACATCGAAGTCGATATCGATGAATTCAGGGCCGCCTTGGCTCCGACCCTTGAGCGTCTAGGCCGCGAGTTCTTCAAGGAAGGGCTCTATGAAAAAGTATTGGCCGAGGCAGAAGACCTTTGACTGAAGGGGGGCATTGCCCCCCTTATCACTTGCGAGGAGGACGAATCATCATGCTTAGGAAACGGTTCGACGAACTAGTCGAAAACGCTGCCACCGCGGTGTTTGTCTTCATGTTCCTCGTCACTGCAATGCAGGTAATCCTCCGCTTCGTCTTTCAACGGCCTTTCATGTGGACGGAAGAAGCAGCCCGTTTCCTCTACGTTTGGCTGACCTTCCTCGGTGCCGCGGTGATCATGCGGGACAATGAACACATCACCATCGACTTTCTAGTGAAGAGACTGCCCCGCAAGGTGCAGCTTGCCCTCTCCCTCTGCATCCGTCTGGCCATCGTCGTCTACTGCGTAGTTGTCTTCATGGGGTCATTGATCATGATCCGCATCAACTGGGATGCACCATCTTCCACTATGCCCAACGTGGTGACCATGGCCCACGTTTACCTGGCTGTACCCGTTGGCATGACACTGCTGATCTATTACGTCCTGCGCGACCTGCCTGCCCAGGCAAGGGCCTTATTCAGCAAGACAGCTAGCAAGGAAGCAAAGTTGGAGGAGGTGGGTTGACGTTGACACTGTTCCTTTTCCTAGGTCTGCTCCTCATTTTCTTTCTAATCGGGGTGCCCGTTGCCTTTTCCCTGGGACTTACCTCCCTAATCATCATGCTCTACGAAAGCGGCCTTAGCCTGCGGTATGAGATTATCGCCCAGCGGATGTTTTACGGCGTAAATAACTTCACCCTCTTGTCCGTCCCCTTCTTCATTTTTGCCGGCAAACTGATGAACACCGGGGGCATTACCGAACGTATTTTTGGTTTCGCCAACTCCTTGGTCGGCCACTGGCCGGGGGGTCTTGGCCACGTGAATGTACTGGCCAGCATTGTCTTTGCCGGCATGTCGGGAACGGCCGTGTCCGATGCCGCAGGTCTTGGCATCATCGAACTGAAGGCAATGCGGGATGCTGGCTTCGATAATGAGTTCTCCTGTGCAATCACTGCCGCCTCGTCAACCATCGGACCCATCATCCCGCCAAGCGTTCCCATGGTCTTTTACGGGGTCGTCGGCGGGGTATCCGTCGGTTCCCTGTTCCTCGGCGGCTTCATTCCCGGGCTCATCATGGGCATAACCTTGATGATTATGGTTTTCTTCTACGCTCAAAGGCGCAACTACCCGGCCGGCAAGAAAGCCACCCTGAAGGAAATCCTCGTCTCCTTCCGCCAAGCTTTCCTCCCCCTGCTCACCCCCATTATCATCCTAGGCGGCATTTACACGGGAGGTTTTACGCCGACGGAGGCCTCGGTGGTGGCCGTCCTTTACGCCATATTAGTCGGGGTGATCGTTTACCGGGATCTGCCTGTGAGGGAGATTCCCGTCATCTTGCGGGAGACTATGCGCGACACGGCGGTGATGGCGTTCGTCGTATCCTGCGCCTACGTGTACGGCTGGCTCATTGTCCGCTCCGGACTGCCTACCCACTTTGCCCGATTGATGTTTGCCATCACCGAGCATCCGAAGGTTTTCCTGCTCATCGTCAATGCCTTCTTGCTAGTCGTCGGCTGCTTCATGGAGCCAGTAGTTGCCATCTTAATCTTAACGCCGGTTTTCATGCCGATGATCCGTCAGCTTGGCATCGACCCCATCCATTTCGGCGTCGTCATGGTCTTAAACTTGATGATCGGACTCTTGACTCCGCCCTTTGGGATGGTTCTCTACGTAATGGTCAGGATCGGGAACATCACCTTCGACAACATGGTCAAGGCGACCATGCCTTTCCTCATCCCTTTGCTGATGACTCTGCTGCTTATTACCCTCGTGCCGGACCTCGTCCTGTTCTTGCCTCGGTTGGTAATGCGCTGAGAGGGGGCTTTGCCCCCTCTACTTCAACCTCTCCAAAAAGATTTGGTTGCGCCTCCCATAGACCTTTTGGGGGTCCCGCACAGTCCAGTCATAAAAGCCCTTGCCGCTTTTTATCCCGAGCTCCCCATCCTTGACCTTCTGCTGAACGAGGGGTGAGGGCCCAGCGGAGACATCGAGATCCTGCAGAAGGTAGCTGTGCACCGCCTGAATGAGGTCAAGCCCGCACATATCCATGTACTCCATGATGCCAATCATCGCGTAACGGGGGCCGAAGGAATTCAAGACTACCTGGTCGATGTCTTCGGGAGTTGCCACCCCTTGGGCAACTAGACTGATAGCTTCCCGGAAAAGGGCATGCTGGAGCCGGTTGCCGATGAAGCCAAGGATATCCTTTTGCACCACAACGGCCTTCTTGTTCATCCGCTCCATCAGATGACAAGCCCTCTCCACCGTCTCTTGGCTGGTCTCCTCTCCCCTACCTACTTCCACTAATGGCACCAAGTGGGGCGGGTTCCAGAAGTGGGTGGCTACCACCCGGTCCGGCCGTTTAGTCGCGCTTCCAATCTTGGTCGGGCTGAGCCCCGAGGTATTTGTGGCCAAGATGGCTCGCGGCGGGCAGAGGCGGTCCAACTGGGCGAACAGCTCCTGCTTGATGGCCAAATCTTCGACGATGGACTCGATGACGAAGTCGGCATCTTTCACCCCTTCGGCAAGATCGGTTTTCACTGCTAGGTTTTCCTTGATGCACTCTACATCCTCCGAACGAAAAATGCCGTGGGCGCACATTTCCGCAACGGCTCCGTCGACGGCGGCAAGACCCCGCTCGACGCTTCCTTCAGTCCTACCGATGAGGCAAGTTGGGTACCCGGCCCGCGCAGCCAGCATGGCTATGCCGGGACCCATCATGCCCGTACCAATGACTGCTACCTGCTTAATCATAGAGCACAACCTCCCTCATCCCCGGTGCCCGGCGGTGCTGTGCCCTGACGAATGCTCCCCAGGGCCTAGCCATAGCCCGCACGCGGGGGCCATGGACACTTATTGCCCGGCCATCGGGACACCTGCCACATATTAGAGAACCCGGTGGCCTTTGCCACCGGGTCAATTTGACTCCCTAGCCGCGAAAACCTTCTTCTTGGAGGATCCGCTGCAAGGCGGCCAGGACCAAGGCCACGTTCCGTCGTTGACAGGAGTGACCCATCAACCCAATACGCCAGAGGCGTCCCTTCATCTCACCCAAGCCCCCGCCGATCTCCAGGTTGTACTCATCGAGTAAGCGGCGGCGGACCTTTAGATCGTCGATCCCTTCCGGTACGAGCACGGTGGTCAGCATGGGCGCCCGGTGGCCTTCCTGGGCAAACAGCTCAAGGCCCATCTCCTGAAGGCCTGCTTGGAGAGCCTCCCCCGCTTCCCGGTGGCGGCGGAAGCGCTCTTCCAATCCCTCTTCGTACACTAGGCGCAGAGCCTCCCGCATGGCGTACACCAGGGAAATAGGGGCAGTATGATGATAGAAGCGTTCCGAACTCCAGTATCGGCGAAGCAGGCTTAGATCAAAATACCAGCTGGTGACGGGGGTTTTGCGGTTCTCCAGGGCGGCAACTGCCCGGGGCCCGAAGGTAATCGGCGAAAGCCCGGGCGGGCATCCGAGACACTTCTGGGACCCGCTGTAGCTGGCATCGATCCCCCAACGGTCGATGGCCACCTCTGTTCCCCCCAAGGAGGTGACCGTATCGGCCAGGAGAAGGGCGCCATGCTCATGGGCCAAGTCGGCGATCTCTTGGATCGGTTGGATTACGCCCGTTGAGGTCTCCACGTGAACGATGGCGACCAGCTTCGTTGGACCCTGGGCAAGGGCCTCTTTGACCTTGGCCGGGTCCATGATCTGACCCCAAGTACCCTCAACCCGGACAACTTCTGCCCCGTATCGACCGGCGATCTCGGCCATGCGCAGGCCAAACGCGCCGTTGATGCAGACTACGATCCGATCGCCCGGTTCGATCAGATTGGCCAAACATGTCTCCATGCCGGCCATCCCCGTCCCGGGGACGGTGAAGGTCAGCTCGTTTTCCGTTTGGAAGACATAGCGGAGCAGCTCTTGCACTTCGTCCATGGTGGCCAGGAAATCGGGATCCAAGTGCCCCACGACAGGGGTGACCATCGCCCGCAAGACCCGGGGATCCGCATCGCTCGGCCCCGGTCCCAACAACACCCTGGTGCCTGGCTTCAAGTCCCCGTAGTGCCGCTTCATGGGAACACCTCCTCAAAATAGTGGCAATGTCCTGATTGTGGTAAGGTTTCGGCACTTGCGCGGAGAAATCCTTTCTTCGCCAGGTCCTTAAGCGCTGATGGGTATCGGTATCTGTCTTTTCTTGTTGATGGCCATTTGGTAAAGCCCTACGTACTCAGCTGCCGACCTATTCCAAGAGTGGTCCTCCGCCATGGCATTCGCAACTAGCCTTGCCCATCGCTCCGGTTCGTGGTATAGGTCGATGGCCCGACCGACCGCCTCTTTGAGCGCGGCGGCTGAGTAGTCCTCGAAGGAAAAGCCGTTCCCCGCCTCCCGCTTGTCGTCGTAGTCGCTGATGGTGTCCGCGAGTCCCCCCGTTGCCCTGACGATGGGGATGGCTCCATAGCGCAGGCCGATTAGCTGCCCCAACCCGCAAGGTTCAAACCGGGACGGCATGAGAAACATGTCACAGGCCGCGTAGATCCGCTGGGCAAGACCGATGTTGAAGCCTATCACTGCCGCCGCCTGGTTGGGATGGGTCCTTTGGATTTCCCGAAAAAGATCCTCGTAGTGTGAATCGCCGCTGCCCAGAAGGACAAACTGGACATCCTGGCGAAGCAGCTCATCGATGCTCGCGGCCACCAAGTCCAAACCCTTCTGATCGACCAGCCTGGTCACCATCCCAATCAAGGGCCCATCGGAAGAAGGCAAACCCAATTCCCTCTGGAGTGCGTACTTGTTCTCCCGTTTGCCAGCCAAGTCCCCCGGCCCGTAATTGCGGACTAAACGAGGGTCCGTTTGGGGATTGAATTCATGGTAGTTGATCCCGTTGACGATCCCCATCAGGTCCAAAGCCCGCCTCCGCAGCACCCCATCCATCCCGTGACCAAAGTCGACCCGTTGAATCTCCTTCGCGTAGGTGCGGCTGACGGTGCTGATCATGTCGGCGTAGAGGAGGCCCGCCTTCATGTAGCTGACCTGACCATAAAACTCCAATCCATCGGGATGGTAGTAGCCATCTCCCAAGCCCAGCAGGCCCAGCACCTCCCGAGGGAAATTCCCCTGATATTGGAGGTTGTGGATGGTAAAGACGGTGGCTATCCGGCCGTAGAGGGGCTGTACCCCGTACTGGTCCTTCAACAGCAAGGGTATGGGACCTGTGGCCCAGTCATTGCAGTGAATGATATCGGGCCACCAATTGATTTTGGGCAGCATTTCCAAGACGGCCCGGCAGAAGAAGGCGTAGCGCTCCGCCTCATCCCAAAAGCCGTAGATCCCTTCCCGGTCGAAGTAGTGGTAATTGTCGATGAAGTAGACGGGCACAAAACCCTCCCGACCGTGGAGCTGGGCCCGGATGACTCCTTCCCGGAGGATGGCTGTCTCCCGCCGCCCGCCAACGTCAACGGGAAAATCCGTTATTGTACGCACATCTTCAATCCCCCGGTAGCGCGGCATGACGACCCGCACATCGTTGCCCAGCATGGTTAGGGCCTTAGGCAAAGAGCCGCACACATCGGCCAGTCCGCCCACTTTCGCAAAAGGGGCAACCTCCGGGGAGACTAGGAGCACCTTGTAGCGTTCTTCCAGTTCCCTTTCCACGATCTTAATCCCCCTTCCCATGATTGGCCCCGACTAAAGCCAGCGCCATTGGCGCCTCCCGCAAAGAGTCGGCGGCCGCTTCCGGAGCCGTAGGGTTGATGTAGTAGCCGGAGCCTAGTTCAAAACCCGCAATGAGCGTCAACCGGGGGAGCAGCTCCAGATGCCAGTGGTAGTAGGCTTCGTACCCCGGCCCGTAAGGAGCTGTCTGCCAGATGAGATTGTAGGGCAAATCCTCGAAGGTCAACTCCAAGCGGCGGATGAGGCGCTTCAAGGCGCCGCTTAGATCGAAGCTTTGTTCATCGGTCAATTGCCCAAAGGAATGCTGATGGGCCTTGGGGATGATCCAGGTTTCAAAGGGGAAGCGGGAGGCGTATGGGGCAAAGACTAGGAAATGGTCCGTTTCCTCGATAATCCGCTCTCCGTTATCCCTTTCGAACTTGATCAGGTCGCAGTAGAGACAAAGCCCGTGGCGGCGAAAATAGTCTTGGGCGGTCCTTAGCTTTTGGGCAACTACCATCGGCGTCCGGGGGAGGACGATGATCTGCAGGTGGGTGTGTTCCAGGGAAGCACCGCCCAGGTGGCCCCAGTTCTTGAAGATCTGGATGTAGCCCATCCGGTTGTCCCCGGCCAGATCGCGATGGCGACTCACCAAGGCCTTGAGCACCAGATCCAGCTGCTCCTGGGAGTGGGAAGCAAGAGTGGCATAATGGTCAGGGGACTCAACGACGACTTCATGGGCCCCGAATCCTGGCATCTTGGGCGCCAGCTCAAAACCGCCCACCTCTAGCCCCCCATTGGCGGTCCACTCCTCTAGCCGCAGGGCGGGGAACTTGTTGGACACAACCCGCACCGACCATCCTGGAGTGTTGGGCTGCCGCTCGGGAGGACCGATGGCATAGACCTCGGGCGGGGTTTTGTCCTCGTTGCCGTCGCAGAAAGGACAGTTCGCACCGGTCGTTTTCGTTTCCTTGGGAAGCTTGAAATCACTGGGCCGCTTCGACCTTTCTTGGGAGATGACAACCCAGGTTTCGGTCGTTGGATCCTTGCGCAATTCGGGCAACTAATCCACCCCTCTTTCAGGTAATCCCTCCTCCTCTCTAGGGTGAAATTGCTGCCCGGATTTTATACGCAGGCCCGGGGGAGATCCCCGGGCCCGAGCCTACTGCTTTAGCTTCTCCCGAATCATTTCATTGACCAGGCGGGGATTTGCCTTGCCCTTCGTCTCCTTGAGCACCTGGCCGACCAAAAAGCCCATCACTTTCTCTTTGCCCCCAAGATAATCCTGGACAACATCGGGGTTGGCCTCCAGTACCGAGGCGACAACGCCTTCCAACTGGGAGGTATCACTTATTTGCTCCAGCCCCTTTTCCTTGACGATCTGCCGGGGGGCCTTGCCGCTAGCGACCATTTCCGGCAGGACGATTTCTTTGGCTTGGTTGCGATTGATGATCCCTCCCTCGATGAGCTGGAGCAGCTCCACTAGGCTCGCTGGAGGCAGGGGGATCCCTTCGGCCTCTTCGCCCTGCTCTTTCACATAACGGAGGATCTCCGTCATGATCCAGTTGCTAACAGTCTTGGGGTCGTTGTAGCCTTTGACTACCTCTTCGAAGAAATCCGCCATCTCTTTGGCCGCGGTGAGGACCCGGGCATCATACTCCGGCAGCCCATATTCGTCGATGAACCGCTCGCGCCGGGCGCCCGGCAATTCCGGGAGTTCCCTTTCCATTTGCTGGATCCACTCCGCCGAAAGGTCGATAGGCACTAGGTCCGGATCGGCAAAGAGGCGATAGAAGCTAGTCTGCTCCTTGGAGCGCATGGCGACGGTGACGCCCTTTTGCTCATCCCAGTGCCTGGTCTCCGGCTCAACGGGGAGACCATCCCTCAAAAGTCCCGCTTGTCTTTTAATTTCATACTCCAAAGCCCGCCGCACCGCCCGGAAGGAATTCAAGTTCTTGATTTCCGTCTTGGTGCCGAACGCGGTGCTCCCCTTAGGCCGCAAGGAGATATTGGCATCACAGCGGAGTGAACCTTCCTGCATTTTACAGTCGGAAATCTCGATGTAGCGCAGGATGTTTCGCAGACTCTCCAGAAAAGTCTGGGCTTCTTCCGCCGAACGGATGTCAGGTTGGGTGACGATCTCGATCAAGGGAATGCCCGCCCGGTTGTAGTCCAGGAGGGAGTAGACGGCATCGATTATGGTCTCGCCCGCATGGAGGGATTTGCCTACCTCCTCTTCTAAGTGGACCCGGTTGATGCCGACCTTCTTGGTGCCACTGTCGCCCACAGGGATTTCCAAGTAGCCGTTGACGCACAAGGGTGCATCCTGCTGGGAAACCTGGTAGGCCTTGGGCAAATCGGGGTAAAAATAGTTCTTCCGGTCAAACCAGGTATGCCGGGCGATCTGACAGTTCAAGGCTAGACCCGCCTTCACCGTGTACTCCAGGGCTTTGCGATTGAGGGCCGGCAAGGTCCCGGGCAGTCCAAGGCAAACCGGGCAGCACTGGGTATTGACCTCGGCCCCGAAGGTGGTCGGGCAAGAACAGAAGATCTTCGAGGCGGTTGACAGCTCTACGTGGATTTCCAGTCCAATAACAGCTTCGAAATCATGCACCTTGTCCACCCCCATTCCTGGACGAAGCAAAGTCGATCATTTTTTCCAGAGCATCGGCTGCCCGCAGCAAGCGTCCTTCTTCCCCCGCCGGAGCGATCAACTGAACACCTACCGGCAGCCCGTCAACAAGTCCACAGGGAAGGGAAATGGCCGGCAATCCCGCCAGGTTGCTCGGTCCAGTGAAGATCTCCGGAGGTGTTTTCCCCCTTCCCGCAAGCTCGGGAGTCGTTGGGGTCAAGAGCAGGTCGACCTCCTGCCAGAGGCCTTGCCATGATTTGTAGACTAGCTTCCGGGCCCGCAGGGCCTGGAGATAATAAGCTTCGTAATGGTCCTTATCGCCCAGGATGTAAGTCCCCAGGAGTATTTCCCCTTTGACTACTTGGCCGAAGCCCTCAGCACGGGTCCTGCTGAAGAGTTCTCGCATGTCCTGGGCATCCTTGGCCCTGTAGCCATACCGCACTCCATCATAGCGGCCCAAGGTGGAACTGGACTCCGCGGCAGCAATCAAGCGACGGGCAATTTGCGCCAGATCAAGCCAAGGCAGATCGACTTCAACCAACTGCCAGCCTAGCTGCGCGGCAGTCTCTTGCCACAGCCTTTCCAGGGTTTGGTAGACTTCCCCCTCCGCCCAGCTCTTGTATGCTCCGGGGGCTATGCCGATGCGCAGTGGCTGAGGCTCTCCGACTTCCGCCAGCAAGTCCGGCAGCGTCCCGGGCAAACTGGTGTGGTCTTGGGGATCCTCCCCGGCCAGGACCTGAAGGAGTAGGGCAATATCCCGGACCTTGCGGGCCAAAAGCCCCACCTGGGTGAGGGAGGGAGCATGCTGAATCACTCCGTAGCGGGAGATGCGGCCGTAAGTAGGGGTGAATCCCACCAGGCCACAATAGCTCGCAGGGATCCGCACATCACCACCCGTATCCGCCGCGACTGCCGCAGCTGCTTGTCCGGCAGCGACGGCCGCGGCCGCGCCCCCCGCCGCGCCCCCGGGGGTCGTTCCTGACCGCCAGGGGTTTTGCGTCCGCCCGCAAAGGGCATCCTCCATGTCAAAGCTCATGCCGAATTCCGTCAGGTTGGTCTTGCCAACGACAGCTGCGCCCGCCCCTTGGAGCTTGGCAGCTAAGGTAGCTTGATACGGAGGGACGAATCCCGCTAAGATCCGGGATCCCGCGGTCGTCTCCACCCCTTCCGTACAAACCTCATCACCTAAGGCTACGGGAACTCCTTGGAGAGGACCTGGCCCCGGCGAGGCCGCAGGACACAAGCGCAGGAATGCGCCGACATCTTCCCCTTCGATTCGATCGAGATGGGCCCGGAGGACTTCCTCAGGGGTAAACTCCCCCCGCTGCTGACCTTCCAGGATCTCAACAACGCTCATTCCGGCAATGGTCAAAGGTCACCCTCCTCCCCTCAGTCTTCGAGAATGCGGGGCACCCGGAAGCACCCATCCTGGGTTTCCGCAGCATTTGCTAGTACTTTCTCTTTAGGCATAGGGATGCCCACCTCATCTTCCCGCATCCGGTTGCGTAGTTGACTGATGTGCCGCAGGGGCTCCTCCTCAAGACCCTCCAGCAGCTCATCAGCCTTCTTGAGAACGGGATTTAGCAAGTCGGCGAACCGTGCCGACTCTTCGTCGGTCAAGTCAAGGTAGATTATCTCGCCCAGTCTTTTTATCTCTTCCTTGGTAACGGGCAATGTACGACCCTCCTCCTACGGCTAATCGAACACATCTTTCGGCAAGGGAGAAAGGATATCCTGCGCCAACCACCCCTCCCTTATCTTCAGCATCAAACCTGCCATCAATGCAAATGGGGATGACTCAAAGTTGGCGACTGCGGGGTCTAAATCATCAAATTCCGGAAGCTCAGCTCAACGCTGCATCTTGGTGGACTCTGCCTAAGATCATGGGGAATCGCGCCATCGGCCAATTGGCCTAGGCCTGCAAACTAGGGGGGGCGACAAGACAATAGCGGAAGACAAGGGAGGATAACCTCCTAACACAAACCTGCATCACCCCTACTGGGGTAGAGCGAATTGGGCTTGACCGGGCCGCCATACTCTCAACCGGCAAACTCATACTTGATCTTCTCCACATCGCCCCGCCAGTAGGTTTTCCGGCCCTCAGGCAGGAGCCAGGCCACCTCGCCGGAGCGGGGAATCAGCATGCCATCAAGCAGTTCATAGTGGCTGAAGCGGCCTTCCCAGGGGGTAGGGATTACTTCCCGGCCAAGAGCCCGCCCCCGCGCTTGGGCCTGCACCGACTCAATCAGACCTCTTTCGTCAAAGCGAAACAGCAAAGTCAGGAGGATGTCGCCGTCCCGTAATGTAGCTTTGGCTGAAGAATCATCGACTGTTTCCCACTCTACTCCCTGGCTCGGCAACAAAGCCGTCGGATACCAGGCTGCCTCGGCGAAAAACCGCATCAGCTCGCCTTGCGCCATCTCTTCCCCACCCTGCCTATCCGCCAAGGGCACCAAACCGAACAAGGATGCTTTCAGGATTCCCTCCCCGGCAACATAAGCGTCCCGAACGTGGACGGTCACGCCGGGGGCCATCCTGATCCGGGCATCCCAATCAAATCCAGGCCGCTTGGTAACCACTCGCTGGGTCGCAGTGAAGGGCCGCCATCGGTCGCGGCTCCCGCCCATGTTAAAAGCGCCGGTCTGCTCTAAATGGACGGCGGCGATGACGGGCTGACCGTCCCGAAGGACGGTTTGGAAGTATTTTTGCACTGGCGCCGGCAGGCCCACCAGTTGATCGACGCGGTAAGTCCCCGCAGCATGGCGCCCCGCTTCCAAGTCCCCTCGCATCCTCCTGGTGGCTCGCTGCCAGCGACTAGCTCCATAGAAGAGGACGACGGCCGCCAGCACCGCCAAACCGATGATTATCCCCGGGATCATCCCCATATCCCTTCCCCTTTCCGGCGGATCGGCCACAGGTCGCGCTTTGAAGCCTCCCGCCGGATCCAGTATATCTCCCGCCTGACCTGGCCACAAGCTGTTTTTCTATCCTCCGGGGAAGAATAACAATGGAATGGCCGTTTTGAGGAGCGGAGCCTTAGGTCAGAACTGCGCAGGCAAGGGAAGGCCAACGTACGGAGTTGCCCCGCTCAAGGGAAAGCGCCCCCTCCCGATGTGGGAAGGGACGCCCCAAAGAAGCCTCAGCTTCTCAGCTTCTCCCAGGCCCATACCGGGGGAGTCCTTCCGTTGGGGTTTCGGCCTGTGCGAAGGAGCCAGTAATAGCGTCCTGCATCCCTTAGATTGCCCCAGAAGAGGGCGCCCACCAGTTGGGAACGGGAAAAGACGAGCTTACGGTAATTGTCCTCCTGGAAGCTGCCCCGGACATGGGTTTCATCCCCTGTCAGGGCCCCCAGGGAGCAGATGGAGCATCCGAAGAGGTGAACCGCGTTCATGGGGATATCGCCGTCATCCCTGACGCCCAGCCCCGCCATATTCCAACCGGCGATGCGGCCTTGTCTGACGGCGCTCGGCCAGATGCCGTTGCAGACCTTGCCTTTTCGGATCAAGTCATAGGCCTGGACCACATCCCCCGCAGCATAAATCCCAGGAATGCTCGTTTGCAGGTATTCGTCGACCAAGATCCCCCGGTCCACCGCGATGGAGGTTCCCGGGACCAGAGACAGCCGCGGCCGAACTCCCTTGCCGATGAGGGCGAGCTGCCCCACCACCCGGCCTCCGGAGGCGAGCTCGGCCCCCCGCAAGTGGACATCACCGTGAAAGGCCGTCACATCTTCGTTGAACAAGACTTCACAGCCCGCCTCACGGACCGCCCGCAAGAGGGCCTGGGCAGATGCCTCATCGAGGGTTTGGGACATTAGCCGGCCCGAGCTGACGACGATGGTGACGGAGATCCCAAGTTTACGGAAGGCTTCGGCGGACCTTAAGCTGACCAGGCCGCCGCCGACGATGATGGCCCTTTCCACATGGGTAGACTCGAGATAGCGCCCCATGGCCTCCACGTCGGCGATGGTCCGCAGAGTGAAGACTCCTTGAAGATTGGCCCCCTCGACTTCCGGAAGAACAGGTCTTGCCCCCGCGGCGATCAGCAGCAGGTCATAATCGATCTTCTCTCCCGATGCCGTGACGGCCCTGGCCAGGGTTGGCTCCAGGGCCTCAATCCGGGTGCCCAAAGTCACCTTGATGTTTAGCTTCTGGTAAAAGTCCCAATCTACTAGGTACAGGTCCTCTTGACTGACCCTGCCGGCCAAGTACTCCGGCAGCATGACGCGGGAATAGAACGGGTGGACCTCATCGGCGACCAGCTCGATTTCCCAGTCCTTATTCAGCTGACGCAGGGCCCGAGCTCCGCTAATCGCTGCCGCCCCATTACCAATAATCAAGACCTTCATGATCGGGTGGATCCTTCTCCTTTCTCAAGGGGCTCCTCCGGCCACCTGGCGAAAGATGGTGATGGTGTCGTCATCATCGAGGGGGGTGGCCTCACCGTCCAAGTACCTGATGTTGCGCCCGTTGACTAGGATGCAGATGTCGGGGCGCAGGCGGCCGCCATCGAACAGATGGGATTTAAGTTCGGGGTTGGATGCCAGGAGCCGCTGCAGCACATCCGCCACCGTAACCCCCGCAAGTTCAAGGTGGACAAGACCCGCCGCCTGGCGGGTCAAGCCCAGAAACTCAATCTTCAACTCTCATCACCCCAGACCGAGGGCCTGCAGTTTCTCCCCGGTGGGGCGCCCCTCGTTGTCCCAGCCCCGAAGCTGATAGTACTCATTGAGCATCGATTCCAGCTCCACGACGTTGCCTTTGGCCGGTCCCGCCGGCAAAGGCTCTTGGAGCAGGCGGGGCGCCAGGCTGTCATCTTCGCGGCCTAGACCTTCCCTTAAGTTAAACAGCCTCTCCAAGTTCCAGATCCGCTCGCCCGCCTGGAGCAGGCTCTCCGTGGTGTAGTCGACGCCCGTGGCCGCATTCAGCAAGGGCAGCACATCGTCCACCCCGAGGGAGAAGGTGGTAAATAGGCACATGCCCACCGAATCGACGACGCAGGTAAAGTCCTGTACATCAATGAGGAGCTTGGCCTTTCCCGCGGACGTCAAAGGATCGACAGCGGCAGCGACGATTTCCGCGCCGATGGTGTAACCTCGGACGTGGCAGCCGCCCCGATTGGAAGTAGCATAACCAAGCCCAATCCCCTGGGAGCCCCGGGGATCATAAGCCGGGTATTCCTGCTTCTTGCTAGACATGGACAGCTCCGGCCGCCCGTACTTTTCCGCAAGTCTCGCGGACCCTTCCGCCAGGACATCGCCAAAGCCTTCCCGCATGGCAGTTTTTCTAGTCAATTCGAGGAGACCCTGGCCGTCCCCGAAGTGGAGGGGCATGCCTGTTTCCTCAACGGTCAGGACGCCTTCGGCAAAAAGTTCCATGGCACAGGCAACGGTGGCCCCGAGGGTAATGGGGTCCATTCCATATTCATTGCACAGGAAATTGACCTTGGTGATCAGCTCTAGATCGCTGATGCCGCAAGCGGCGCCCAAGGCCCAAATGCTCTCGTACTCCGGCCCTTCGCCCCGCTCCCTGTTCCCCTCCCAGTTGATTTCGGTAACCCGCCCGCAGCCGATGGGACAGGCCAGACACCCCCGATTGCGGACCAACAGGTCCCTGGTCAAAGTCTCACCGCTGATGGCTTCCGCCCCGGCGAACTCGCCCAGCTGGAAGTTGTTGGTGGGCAAGATCCCGTGGCTGTTAATCACATTGACCAAGATCGCGGTTCCGTAGGTGGGCAGTCCTTCCCCTGTTACCGGGCCGCTCTTGATCTTGGCGAGATTGCGCAGGACAGCTTCCCGGAACGCGGCGCCGTCCTTGATTTTTATGCCGCCAGTTCCCCGAACGGCTACGGCCTTGAGATTCTTCGAACCCATGACGGCGCCGACGCCCGAGCGTCCGGCAGCCCGCTCCCGGTCGTTGATCACTCCAGCAAAGCGGACCAGCTTCTCCCCTGCAATCCCGATGGAGATGATCTTGGCCTCATCGTCGGTTTCGTCCCTGATTAAGGCGTCCGTTTCCCTGGTGCCCTTGCCCCACATGGCCTTGGCGGACCTTATCTCTACCTGGTCGTCCTTTATCCACAAGTAGACTGGTTCCTCGCTCCTGCCTTCCACAATGATCATATCGTAGCCGGCGTACCTAATCTCCGCCGGGAGGTACCCGCCAGAGTTGGACGCAGCGATGGCTCCCGTCAAGGGTGACTTGGTCACCACGTTGTAGCGGCTTGCGGAGGTGGCCGCCGTCCCCGTCAGGGGACCTGCCGCGAAGATCAACAGGTTAGCAGGATCGAATGGATCTGTCCTCGGGGGAAGTTCATCATAGAGTGTTTTGGAAGCAAGTCCCCGAGCTCCGATATAGTCACGCGCGAGGTTTTCATCCAGCTTCTCCTTGGTGATCGCCCCAGTGCTAAGGTTTACTCGGAGAATTGTCCCCATCCAGCCGTACATCACCACTCCACCTCCTCAAGGATCGACCGGAATTTCTCAGCGATCCGCTTCTTTCGAGCGAGAGTGAACTTGTCAGCAGGCAGATACTGAAGGGCTTTGGTCGGACAGAAAAGGACACACTCCGGTTCTCCTCCGCACAGGTCGCACTTGACCACCGGTTCCTTCGCTCCGTTGCTTTGGATGTTGCCAAAGGGACAGACCATCATGCACATCTTGCAGCCGATGCAGCGCTCGAGGCTGATGAGCACAGCGTCGGTCGCTGCATCCCTGCCGATGGCTCCCGTCGGACACACCTCTTGACAGACAGGCTCCTCACACTGCCAACAGGTCATCGGGACAAAGGCGATTTCATCTTCCATTACGATGGTCCGAATCCTCGCGCGCGCCGGGTTGTAGGTTTCCGTCTTTTTGAAGGAGCATACTAGTTCACAAAGACGGCAGCCCGTACATAACTTCGGATCGATAACCAGCGTCCTACTCACCGATGATCCCTCCTCGGCCAACTTGGTGCAACATCGCCATACTACCCCCCAGTAGTATTGTTGCTTATATTTTTCGCTCAAATGTGTCTGATTCCTGCCAAGTGGGAAAGTTGCCGCTGCAGGCCAGGGGCAAGATGCCCCTTGTCTAAGCTATTTGCCTGTTAGTCGAGGAGGGAGAGGACGGTCTTGCCCATATCTGCGGGGGAGCAGACCATTTTGTGCCGGACCGTCTTGTCTTGCAGGTCCCGCAATGGCCCCGGCACCGACCAACCGGTGTGCTGGGCAAGGAGATCGAGCAGTTCGAATTCATCTTTCCCCTGGATCTTTTCTTCCCCCAGGAGGGCGAGGGCGACGCTGCGGTTGAACTTAAAGGGACTGGCCGTCGACACTAGGATGGCCGGGCAGCTCGAACCATGGGCAGCAACATACTTTTCATAGACGGACCAAGCCACCGCGGTATGGGGATCGAGGAGATACCCGTGTTCCCGATAGACGCGGCTGATGGTTTGCAAAGTCTCATCGTCCCCTGCCCAGTCGGCCCAGAAGATGTCCGTCAGCTCCTCTCGCAGGGAGCTCGCATCATAGGCGCCTTTGGCCCCCAAGGACTCCATCCAGGCGGCAACGGACTTTGAGTCTCGGCAGCTCAGCTCAAAGAGCAGTCTTTCCACATTGCTGGAGACGAGGATGTCCATGGAAGGAGACAGGGTCTTGACGAAAGGCCGGTTGCGATCGTAGACGCCCCTTCGCAGAAAACCCACCAGCACGTTGTTCGCGTTGGCGGCACAGACAAGTTTATGGACGGGCAGTCCCATCAACCGCGCGTAGAACGCGGCTAGGATGTTGCCGAAGTTGCCCGTTGGCACCACGATATCCACCGCTTCGCCCGGCTTTATTACCTCCCTGGCCAACAGATCGGTGTAGGCCGAGAAGTAGTAGACCAGCTGAGGAAGGAGACGCCCCCAGTTGATTGAATTTGCCGAAGAGGACTGCCATCCCCGGTTTCGTAGAACCTCATTGAAATCCCGGCTGGCAAACAGGGCCTTGACGCCCCGTTGGGCATCGTCGAAATTGCCCTCGACGGCCACCACATGGACATTGCCGCCTTCCTGGGTCACCATCTGCCACTGCTGCATGGGGCTGACCCCCCTAGCCGGGTAAAAGACGACAATTTCCGTCGCCGGCACGTCCCGGAACCCCTCGAGGGCCGCTTTGCCCGTATCCCCGGAGGTAGCCACCAAAATCAAAGTCCTCTGGCCTTCTTCCCCTTTAGCCACCGCATAGCGCAAAAGGTGCGGCAAGAGCTGCAAGGCCATGTCCTTGAAGGCGCTAGTTGGCCCATGCCAAAGCTCAAGGACATGGATTGACGAAGTCACCGTCCGAACGGGAGCAACGGTCGCGGGGAACTTCTCCTTGCTGTAGGCCGCGGCAACAGAGCTGGCTATCTCGCCTGGGGTATAGTCCGCTAAGAACTTGGCTAAGAGCCATGCGGCCCGCTCTTGATAGCTGGCAGGAATGAGGGAGTCGGGCCCGCTCCAAGCCGGGATGCTGACGGGTACGTAAAGGCCCCCGTCGGGGGCCATTCCTTGCCTTATCGCCCCGGCCGATGTAGTCGGTAGACTCATCCCCCGGGTGCTAATGTATTCCATCGTTAACCTCCAAGCTGTTGTCGGCGCACCGGGTAGTCCGGGTTTGCCCGCTGCGCCCGTGCAACCCATTCCTTGATCTTGGGCAGGTCTGCTTCCGGTCCATTCAATGTCCCCATGGGACCCATGCGCACCCAGTAGACAAAGTCGGCGCAGGTCTCTTGGATCTCGCGGATCTTCCTGTCTTGGGCGGCACCGTCGGCCTCTAGGACATCATCGACGATGTTCAGCCCAATGTAAACAGGCCGGTTGTTCTTGCCTAGGACTTCCACCGTCTTCCTCATATCGTTCCATGGACCGCAGTAGCCAGTCTGCAAGCCTGGGATCCGATCGATTAGGTGCACCAAGGGCGTTGTATCGCCGCAGCTGTGCCAGTTGGTAAGACCGCCGAGGAATTCAGCCAGCTTTATTTCATAGGGCAGAATCAAGTCTTCATACATCCCCGGGGAAACGGTGGGACAGTTCACCTCATCATTGCCAAGCCATGTTGGTTCAACTTCCCGCCCCAGGAAATCTGCCCGCTTTTGACAGTAGTCCATAGCCACATCGGTCAGATAGTCCATGAGCCGGTGGAAAAACTCCTGATCATCGAGTATGTCCACGAGCAGCTCGTTATGTCCGCGAATATGCCAAGCGACGCCGAACTGACTGCGCCGCCAGCCGGGGAAGACGACCTCGAAGTCTTCGGGGAGAACCTCCCGCAGCTCTTGGTAATAGCGGTGGGCCAGGGGCATCAAGCCGCTCTTGTAAAAATCGGGCATCCCCAGCTTGTCTAAGTCTTCCTTGTTGGCAATGGCTGGTTTGCGTCCAAGCCATGGTTCAATGTGCTCGCTCAAAATCCACTCCATGCCAAACAGACAGGATTCAAAGGGTGCATCGAAGGTGATGTTGATCGTTTTTGTCAGGGGAACATCGCCAAATTCCTTGAACCGATACAAAGCAATCCGGAATAGATTGCCTGCATAAGTAATGGGATCGGAGTAGTGCTCTAACAAGGAAAAATCCAAGATGTCCGACCACATGCCGATTGTTGGATCTATCTGATAGAGAAATCGACCCGGCTCTCTGGCATCCCACCACGCTTGGAGCTCCTTGTTCTCCTTGCTGTCAGCTAGTTCTGCAACTTCTTCAGCCAAACGCAGCAGTTCCGCTTTTGTCAATAAGCACACCTCCATCAAAACATTACAGGCTTATCCTTCGACACATGTCAAAGCTTCCCTGCCTCCCCTGGTTGTTGAAGGATACAAAAAAGGGGGGCGCATCCCCCCTGCTATTTCTTCTTCGGTGCGGTCCCCAGTTCCTGCGACCGGCGCCTCGCCGAAGCTGCCTCAACCCCGGCGGGCTGCAGCTCCTCGGCCGCCTCTTGTCCTTCTCCTTTGAGACGTTTAGGCGTCCGCTCCCGCTCCTTCTTCTTGGGCATCCATCGACCCCCCTTTCGGGCGGTATTATGTGAATGTCTGCCCACATCTAGTCTAATGAAGGAGCAGGAAATACCTGGGTGATCACAAGGGTTGGGCCGCAGCTAAAGCCCTCGGCACTTCACTGAACTTGCTGAAATTCTCCCTGAACAGACTGGCAAGCTTATGGGCCTGCTCATCGTACGCAGCTGGGTCGGCCCACGTCTTGCGTGGGTTGAGAATCTCCATCGGCACTCCGGGACAAGCCTTGGGCAAGGCCAATCTAAAGACGGGGTCAACTTCATGGCCAAACTCCAATTCGTTCCGGAGGACGGCGTTCACCATGCTGCGGGTGTAATGCAAGTTGATCCTGCTGCCAACTCCATACGGACCCCCGCTCCACCCGGTATTGACCAGGTAAACCGCTGTATTATGCTCATCGATCCGCTCGCCCAACAGTTCCGCATACACCAACGGGTGCCTGGGCAGGAATGGGGCGCCAAAGCAAGGCGAAAAGGTTGCCTCCGGCTGCTGCACTCCCCTTTCCGTCCCAGCCAGCTTGCTGGTGTAGCCAGAGAGGAAATGGTACATGGCTTGCTCCCGGGTCAGCTTCGCTATCGGCGGCAGGACCCCGAAGGCATCGGCAGTGAGGAAAATGACGACTTGCGGGTGCCCGGCACGGCCCGACGAAACGGCTCCGGGAATGAAGCTGAGAGGATATGAGGCCCTGGTGTTTTCCGTGAGGGAGCCGTCTTCAAAACAAATCATCCGCCAATCATCGGTGACCACATTCTCCACTAAGGCGCCGAAGCGGATGGCCGCCCATATCTGCGGTTCATACTCAGCGCTCAGATTGATGCACTTGGCATAACAGCCGCCCTCGAAATTGAAGATGCCATTTCGGGACCAGCCATGTTCATCGTCACCGATCAACCGGCGGTTGGGACTAGCCGACAGGGTAGTCTTGCCCGTACCGGAAAGGCCAAAGAATAGCGCTACGTCCCCATCCGGACCCTCGTTGGCCGAGCAGTGCATGGGCAGCACTCCTTTGGCGGGCAGCAGGTAGTTCATGATGCTGAACATGGACTTCTTGATTTCGCCGCAGTAGTGGGTGCCGCCAATGAGGACTAGCCGCCGGGTCAGACTGATGAGGACAAAGGCTTCGGAACGAGTTCCATCCCGTTCGGGAACCGCCTGAAAACCAGGAGCGGCTATGACGGTGAATTCCGGTTGGTGGTGAAGGAGCTCATCCGCGGTGGGGTTTAGGAATAATTGACTGGCAAATAAGTTCTGAGAGGCCTTTTCATTGATGACGCGCACCGCCAGCCGGTAGGCTGGATCGGCCCCAAGATAACCGTCGAAAACGTAAAGCGTCTTGTCCCCGAGGTAGTCCAAGACCCTCCGGCACAGCCGATCAAAAGCCTCAGGTGAAAAGGGCTGGTTTACCGACCCCCACCAGATTTCGGAACTGACTGGTTCCTCATCGACGATAAACCGGTCTTTAGGGGAGCGGCCCGTATATTTACCCGTGGTAACCCGAAGGGCCCCATTGGCGGTCAGGATCCCCTCTCCCTTGGCTAAAGCTGTTTCTATCAAGCGAGCCGGGGGGAGGTTTCGATACACGTTCCGTCGCTGGTTAATGCGCTCCTGAAGCTCATGCAGACCTAGCTCCACTTATCGTACCTTCCTTTCCACGCATAGGCTTCAAATTCTCCGTATGTTTATGCATCTAAGAGCGGGATATGCGGCCCCTGCCGCAGTATCACCGCTCTCGCAATCAAGCTTATCGTGCCGTACCTCAAGGATATGCTGATCGACCCTTCCTTGCCACATATCCATGACAACCGGGGAAGAATTTACAATCAGGTTACCACATAGGGTCTTACCATGTCAACCATATTGCTGTCGGTGACTGTGTCAAGAGTTTGTGGGTAAGTCTCCCGATCCCCGAATGGCTGTCAAAGATGATTATCAAATGTTGCAATCGTGACTCAAACGATGTAGAAAATGTGACATGCCTCCCGACCGAGTTCGA
>JAAYLV010000006.1 GCA_012521755.1 Bacillota bacterium
AACCGCGTTGTATGTCTTAGGTGTTTCTCCATGGCCTTTCGTGCTCCTAGCCCATCCCGCTCCAACAGTCTTTCGTAGATCTCCCGATGGTTGGCAATGGAGTTGCGGCTCTCTCCAGAAAGATTCAAGATCATTAGCTGGTGACGGCGGAGAAGGTCCCGCATGTTCTTGTATACCTGTTCCAAGATCGAGTTGCCAACTACTCCGATGATAATCTCGTGGTAGGTGATATCCGCCTCGGCGAAGGCTTCGCTGTCATCTTTATGCTCTATCATTAAGTCAATTTGCCTATGGAGAAGGTCAAGCTCTTCCGCGCTGATTCGTTCTGCCGCCAAAGCCACGGCGGCGGTCTCCAGAATCCCTCGCATCTGCAAAAGATCAAACCATTCCTTTTCGTTCAATAGTATTACTCTGCTTAGGGTTGCTGCGTGTTGGGATGAGAAAAGGCTATCCACCGAGAGATCCTGCACAAAGGTTCCGGACCCTTGCTTTGTTCTGACCAACCCCAAGGCTTCCGCGTATTGCAGACCCTCACGCAGGGACGACATACTAATACCCAAGAGTTCGGCGAGCTCTTTTTGGGTGGGGAGCCTATCCCCAGGCATGAGCCCATTTTCCCTAATGTAAGCCTCAAGCCGCTCACAAACCCTTACCGACAATTTATCGGGCTGCAACGGTTTCAATGCATCCACCCCAATTCTTCAGAACACCGGAACACCTGAGATGTTATTACTTTCGCCAAAATTGGTTGTTCTCCTGCTAACAAATCAAAAAAGCGACGACCCCCGTCTCTTAGGGAATCGTCGCAATCGGCGGTTTGCCTATCTTCTAGCCGTACTAATCATTGCCTCTACATTCTCTAGTGGGGTGCCCGGCGCAAGGCCTCCTCCCGAAGAGAGGATGTATCCCCCGCCAGAGGCAAGGGAATCAATGCATTCTTTGGCCTTCGCAGCCACCTGATCTGGCGTACCTTCCAACAAGACCCGCAGCGGATGGAGATTCCCTAGTAAAGTCAGGGAGGTGCCTACCGCGGCTTTTGCTTGGGCGGGGTCAACATCACCGAAGTGCCATATGTCCGCACCAAGTCTGGGCAGGTCCCCGAGAATATGAGTAAGGTTGTCCTCATTATGGTAAAGCTTGATCGCTCTAGGAAATTCCTGGAATACTTGGCTGATGTAAGGCACTGCATACTCATGGAAATGTTCAGGCGAAATCTGTCCGGGGACGTGTTCAATCATGGCAACTAGCTTAAGTTCCCCGGCGACTTTTTCCAAGGCCTTGAGGTAGCTGATAATCCCGTCGGTGATGAATTCTAAGAAGGAATGAACCAGCTGGACATCGTCGTAGAAGGCCACATACAATTTGGTATGCCCTACCATGGCCGCAGCCACTTCCAAAGGGCCCGTCGTCACCGCACAACCATCTAAGTATCCGATGCGATCGAGGTACTTTCGGTCTAGATTCGCGAGCATGTAGCGGTATTCGTTCAATGCCGTTGCCATGAGCCCGTCCTCCCTAGGATCGATGGGCTTCATTTTCTTGAAATCAGCAACCTGTTCCATGTAAGGCATCGCCTGCGGCGGATTATCTTCCGACCAGTGAACTGGCGAGCCAAAAGCGGAAGCCTCGAGGGCAACACCGTAATCAGGCCATACCCCGGGGATGATCAGACATTCATCAAACCTATCTAGGGGGAACAACTGGGAACGCAGTTTGATCTCAACGTTTTGATAATAATCCCGCAGTCTCCTCGCCCCAGGCGCCCTAACCAACGCGCTCCGGGTATTCCAAATGGCAACGGGCACCCGGCTTGGCTCCTGATGGCCTAGGGTGGTTAAGAAATCTTGATAGACGCAAGCTTTTGCCAATCGCACTTGCCCCCTCTTGAGCTTTCTCCCTGCCCCAACAATCCAAAAGACCCGTGGATATCCACTCCACAGGCTACGATGACGACGATTAGACTAAAGACACGCTGTCCACAGTCAAGGTACGTTCCCGGGATAGTCTGGGCGCAGCAACGGTAGATCCTGCCTGCATCTGGTCTTATCTTGCTGCAACTCGAAGACGCCGCAGAATGGCATATTGTTCAACCCTCTCTAAGGGCACAACCACCTTGTCATTAGCGTGGGCGGCTGGGAGAGGATCTCCTTCCAGACTATAAAGCTGGACCTGTTGACGCCAGGGGGGGCCAGTCGGCGTTAGGATCTCCAGCTCCTCACCGCTTAGGATGCGGTTGCGCACGGCTACCAAGGCTCCATGCTGATGGGCGCCCTCCACTAAGCCTAAGAAATCGGCGGAGCGGATGCTCTGCCGGGCTGTCGCAGCTTGTCCCGGGCCTTGGGGGTCGAAGTAAAAGCCGGTGCCGTAAGGCCTGTGGCTGACCTTTTCCAGCTCCAACAGCCAGGCCGGATTTGTCTGGTAGGCGTCCGGGTTTGCCAGGTAAGCGTCGATGGCTTCCCGATACGTCTTGGTGACCGCCGCAACGTAGTGAACGCTTTTCATCCGACCTTCGATCTTCAGGCTGTCCAAACCAACTTGGATCAGCTCCGGGATATGCTCGATCATGCATAAGTCCCGGGAATTCATGATGTAGCTCCCTTCCGGCTCCTGGATGAGGGAATAGTATTCCCCTGGACGCTTGGCTTCCACCAGCGCGTAGGACCAGCGGCAAGACTGGGCACAATCCCCCAGATTAGCAGACCGTCCAGTCATTTGGGCCGAGAGCAAACAGCGTCCCGAGTAGGCAAGGCACATGGCACCATGGACGAAAGCCTCCAGCTCCAGGCTGACCCGGTCCCGAATAGCGGCGATTTCATCGAGGGTCAGCTCCCGGGCGAGATTGATCCGGGAAGCTCCAAGCTCCTCCCAGAACAAGGCCGCCCCCCAATTGGTGACGTTGGCCTGGGTGCTAATGTGGATAGGCAAGTCCCTCTGACGCTTGGCAACACGAAAAACGGCCGGATCGGCCACAATCAGGCCGTCGACCTTTAAAGCCGCAAGTTTCTCGATATAATCCGGCAAAGTTGCCAAGTGCCGATTGCGGGCAAAGATGTTGACCGTAACGTAGACTCTCGCACCCCGCTGATGGGCCTCCCCCACGATGACTTCGATTTCATCGGGGGTGAAGTTGCCCGCCCTAGCCCTGAGGCCAAATTGCTGGCCTCCCAAATAGATCGCATCGGCCCCGTAGGCTAACGCCACCCGGGCTTTCTCCAGGTTGCCAGCGGGAGCCAACAATTCAGGTCTTTTCACCAGTTATCGCTCCTCAATAACCGAAACGTCGGCGGGCGGCAACATGTTCCGCAAAGGTGCGGCTAAAATAGTGGGTCCCGTCCCCGCGGGCGACGAAATACATGTAGTCAACATCGGCAGGCTCAATTACCGCCCTGATTGAGGCCACGCCAGGGCTGGCAATCGGTCCGGGGGGCAAACCGGGATAACGATAAGTATTGTAGGGCGATTCAACTTCCAGGTCCCGATAAAGCACCCGGCTGCGGGGTTCGTTGACAACGTATCGAACGGTGGGGTCGGCTTGCAAACGCATCCCGATTCGCAGTCGATTGAGGAAAACCCCGGCGATCACCGGCCGCTCCCTATCGTAGATGGCCTCTTTTTCCACGATGGAAGCCAAGGTGATAACTTCATGGAAAGAGAGGGACCCATCGTAACCTTCATACAGGGGAGACGCCACTTCCAGGCAGCGATTAACCATAATCTTAATGATCTCTTCTTCCTTCTGGCCTATGGCGAACCGATAAGTGTCCGGGAACAGATAGCCTTCTAGCGTATCAACGGGTATGTCAATCGGGCAGCTGTCCCCGTAAACAAGCTTCTTGTCCCGGGCGAGGCGCAAGAATCGTTCTTCATCGGCTAGTCCCCTCCGAGCGAGAAGGCTGGCTATTTCCTCGAGATTAAACCCCTCAGGAATGGTAACCCTTGTGGTTGCCACATCCCCCTGCCGAATCCTTGTTAGGATTTGCAGAGGGGTCATGCCGGGGGAAAAGAGGTAGTAGCCAGCCTTCAGATCGCTATCAAAGCCTAGCAGTCGGGCAAACACGGCAAAGGCCCGGGGATTGCGGACGACTTCAGCCTGGTGGAGCACCCTGGCCACATCTTGGCCCGTACTGCCCGCCGGGATCTCCACCAGCGTCTCAACGCCATCTGGACTTCCTTCCGTCGGCAGCAGGAAATAGGACATGGATAGAGTGAGGGCAACCATGGCAACAATCCCACTATAGACAAGTTGGCGCATCCATCGGTGCCAATGGCGGCAAAGGCCGTCATAGAGCTCGAAGATTAGAACTTCCTTGGTCTGTGGTTGCATCGACATGGTACTTCCCACACCTCAAGCATTTTCTTGGAGGTTTACTCCTCCCAGTCTTCTCCCCAGTCGTCCTCATCCAGGGCATTGACTACCCGATCGAACTCATCGTCCTCTTCAACCATAACCAGTACATCTTCCCCATCTTCATCGACCTCGAGGCGAAAGGCCACTACTCCTCCCTCGGGATCTTCCTCGGGGACTAGCAGAGCATAGCGGACATTGTCCACTTCCAGGATCCGGTAAAGGGTAAAGTTGTGCTCTAACCCCTCTTCGTCGACCAGGACAATCATCTCTTCATCCATCACCGCACCTCGCCTTTTGACAAGTTTGAATTGGTCCCGCTTATCCTTCCCGGAAAGATGGTCCCTCATGCGGCGGTCCAGATAGCTTTGTAAAAGAAACCCAGCCGCGACCTGGTCGACAACTGCTCGTCGTCCAGCCCGGCTCACATCAGCCTCGAGGAGCACCCTTTCCGCTTGCACCGTTGTAAACCGTTCGTCCCAGAAAACAATCTGAACTAGAGGGCATTCCGCCTCGAGGATGCGTCTCAAGCGGCCTGCAAACTCCTGGACAGCCTTTGCCTCGGGACCCAGGCTCCCGTCGGTGCGACGAGGTAGACCAACCACAATTTCCTCCACCTCGTACTGGGCGACCAACTCCAGGAGCCGGGTCAGCTCCCCCTCCCCGCGGCCCACCGTTTCCACCGGCTGGGCGATGAGCCCTAACGGGTCCGATACCGCAACACCGATCGTCTTGGTCCCAACATCCAAGGCAAGTATGCGCATGGGAACCCCCTAAACTATTTTCAGGGCAAAATCCGGGCAGGCCGCACCACAATAGCCGCAAAGAACACACTTGGCCCCGTCCACCCGGCAGCGGCCGTCAACGACCTGCAAGGCTCGCGAGGGACAGGCATCAACGCAGGAGCCGCATCCCGTACACCAGGAGTCGATATGCAGCCGGCGCTCCGCTGAGGCCACCGTCTGCCGGATCTCCTCGGGAACGGGCTGTCCCGCAAAAATCCTGAGGTTCATCATCAACTCCGCCCGACTTTTCATCCCTAAAGCCACCGACGCCAGGGTCGGTATGGCCAAAACAAACTCAAAGGCCGCCTCGACCTTCCCGCCTAAGTGTCCCCCTCCCAGGGGCTTCATTCCGTACAGGCCTTTACCCATGGAGGCGGCTAGCTCCATTGCCGATAGCATGTCCTCCCTGCTCCCATCGACGATCCCCACCCCGGTCAGGTTGATCAGGGGACTGATGATCTCTATCTGGGGGTGGGCTGCCGCTGCGCGTACTCCTGCCACCGTGTGGGTCGAAATGCCGATTGCCTCGACGAGACCCCGTTCTTTGGCTTCCATTAGATACTCTAAGGCCGGGGCATGTCCGCGCAGAGTATGGCAGGACTCTTGCTCATGGAGGAGGAAGAACTCGATGACATCCCGGTCGAGCTCCCGCCTGGCCCGCTCCACACTTTGGGCCATCTCCTCGTAACCGCTAGCGTAAGACTTGGTGGCAATTATCACCTCCCCATCATACCCCCGCAAGGCTTCGCGGATATGGGGATACGTGCCGTACAGCTCTGCCGTATCAACGAAATTGACTCCCTGCTCAAAGGCCTCCCGCAGCAAAGCTGCACCTTCTTTAGCAGATAGATTATTGTGCAGGGGTCCTAGGCCTAGGGAGCCAAAACAAAGTCGTGAGACCCATCTTTTGCCTAACAACCGTTTTTCCAAAAAGACACCTTCCTAAACACAAAAACCATGGTGAGAGTCCCCCGTCGGACCCTTCATGGTTCCCAGCAAACCTGTTTCGCGACTACTGTTGTTGCGGGCTTGCTAGAGTTGCTAAATAGTGACGAACCAACTCTTCCAGGAGTTCGTCCCGTTCAATCTCCCGGATCAAAGCCCGTGCATTGCGATGGCTAGTGATATAAGTCGGATCTCCCGACAACAAGTAGCCAACCAGCTGGTTGACCGCGTTATACCCCTTGTCCTTCAGGGCATGGTGGACCTCCCTTAGGATTCGCCTAGCTTCGGTTTCTTTTTCCGGGCCCACATGGAACAACATCGTTTCATCCCGGGGTCCCCTTGTCATGCTCATCAACCTCCCGCCGGCGAATTTCCTGGTCGTTTCACGTTGACATTTCGTCACCGGCGGCAAAATCCCTCTATTGCCGCCAGACCATTTCCCCGACTAGTTTCCGAAGGGTTTCCTTAGCGGTCCTCAAAGCCTCATCCAATTTCTGCGGTTCCTTCCCACCGGCTTGAGCCATATCGGGCCGTCCGCCCCCCGAGCCGCCAACGAGTTGGGCCGTCTTCTTGATGATCTCGCCCATGTGAATGCCCCCGCCAACTAGTTCCTTGCTGGCCATGCCGAGCAACACTACCTTGTCCCCAGCAGCTGACCCGAGGACGACGATCCCTGGCTGCAATCGATCCCGCAAGTAATCGCCCATTTGCCGCAGAGTCTCCATGTCGGCATCTTCCACCCGGCTCACCAGGAGGTTAACCGCGTTGACCCCTTCGGCCCCGGCCAAAAGCTCATCTCCTTTGGCTCTGATGGCCAATTTCTGCAGCTTGGAGAGCTTTCTCGCCAGTTCTTCCTTTTCTTTTAGCGTCCGGTCAAGATCGACCAAGATGCGCTCGGGGCTCGTTTCTAGTCTACCAGCCGCTTCCTCCAAGAGGGATCCCCGCTCCCTTTGGTAGCGCAAAGCCCCAAACCCGGTGAGGGCCTCTATCCGCCTCACCCCGGCGGCGATGCTCCCTTCGGAAACGATAGTAAAGGGCCCTATCTCCCCCGTTGCCCGCACATGGGTGCCTCCACAAAGTTCCCGGCTGTAATCGCCAACCGAGACGACCCGCACCTGGTCTCCGTACTTTTCTCCGAACAAGGCGATCGCACCTAGTTCTTCGGCTTTAGCCATCGACATCTCCTCGGCCAATACGGGCAAGTTGGCCAGGATGGACCCGTTGACCATCTCTTCTAGCTCCTTGATCCCTTCGGGGGAAATCCCTTCGAAATGGGTGAAGTCGAAACGGAGCCGGTGGGGGTCCACCAAAGACCCCGACTGGGCAACATGTTCTCCCAAAAGCCTGCGCAAAGCTTGATGGAGGAGATGGGTAGCCGTATGGTTGCGGGCCGTCGCCGCGCGAGCGTCGCGGTCCACCTCCGCGAGCACCTCATCGCCCACCTTCAGAGAACCGGACCTGACCTTGCCGCGATGGATGATCGCCGCGCCAACCCGCTGGACATCATCCACTTCGCACTGCCCGTCCTTGGCGGTGATGACCCCCACATCGGCCTGCTGCCCGCCCCCAGTCGGGTAGAAGGGGGTTACATCCAGCACCACATCCACCTGTTGGTTTGCTTCAACCTGGGGAACCGACTGTCCGTCCACCAACAGGGCAAGGATCCTCGCCTGCCCCTCCAAGTGGTCGTAGCCGATGAACTGCGTCTCAAGCCCCAGGGCATCGGCAACGGTTTCCGTCTCATCGCCCAGATAGCCCGTCTTCCGGTGGGCAGCCCGGGCCCGCTCCCTTTGCTCCATCATGCCCCGGCGAAAGCCTTCTTCATCCACCCTGAAGCCCGATTCCTCGGCAATCTCCTTCGTCAGCTCCAAGGGAAAACCGTAGGTGTCGTAAAGCCTGAAGGCATCGTCCCCCGAAATCTCCCGGGCGCCCTTTGCCTCAAGCTCCGCCATCAATTCCGTCAAGATAGCCATCCCTTGGTCTAAGGTCCGCTGGAACCTTTCCTCTTCAAGCTCAATCACCTTGTAGATGTAATCTGCCCTGCCGGGCAGCTCCGGGTAGCCTGCCTTCATGACTTGGATGACCACCGCGGCTAGGTCCTTCAGGAAGGGACCTTCGATCCCCAACAAATGCCCATGGCGCACCGCTCTGCGGGCAAGGCGCCGCAGGACGTAGCCCCTCCCTTCATTCCCCGGCAAAATGCCGTCGTGAACCATGAAGGTGACTCCCCGAATATGGTCTGTCACCACCCGCATAGATACATCTTTCGCCTCATCCTCGCCGTAGGCGGTTTGGGCAAGCTCGGACAAAGCACCGATGATCGGGCGCACCAAGTCGATCTCGAAGATGTTGTCAACCCCCTGCAGCAGGGTGCACACCCGATCGAGCCCCATCCCGGTGTCAATGCCGGTTCGCTCTAGCGGTTCCAAGTTGCCGGCGGCATCTTGGTAGAATTGAATAAAGACCAGGTTCCAAAACTCAAGGAAACGATCGCAATCACATCCAGGGGCGCAATCAGGCCGTCCGCAGCCGTATTCAATTCCCCGGTCGAAGTGCAGTTCTGAACAAGGGCCGCATGGTCCTACGCCAATCTCCCAAAAATTATCCTCCCGCCCCAGGCGGACGATCCGATCGATGGGGACCCCGATGCCCTTATGCCAAATAGCCTCGGCTTCATCATCGTCGGTATAGATCGTCACCCACAACTTGTCCGGAGGAAACTTAAGGTGCTGGGTAGTGAATTCCCAAGCCCACTCGATAGCTTCCTTCTTGAAGTAATCGCCAAAGGAGAAGTTCCCGAGCATCTCGAAAAAGGTGCCGTGGCGAGCCGTCAACCCAACGTTTTGGATGTCCAACGTGCGCAGACACCGCTGACACGTGGTGATCCGAAGGCTAGGCGGTTCTTCTTTGCCTAGGAAATATGGTTTAAAGGGCACCATGCCCGCCCCGGTGAGAAGCAAAGTAGGATCCCCTGCTGGCACAAGGGAGGCGCTAGGCAGACGAAGATGGCCCTTACTTTCGAAGAAGCGCAAGAAGTTTTCTCTAAGTTCATTGCCAGACCAGCTTACCAAACGAAACCCTCCCCGGTCTCGTAAACTTTCATTTCTTACCAGTTTCTACCGCAATTTACACCCTTCATGATACCCAACTGGAATTCCTTTGTCAAACAAGTTTCCCCTTGT
>JAAYLV010000045.1 GCA_012521755.1 Bacillota bacterium
AGGAGGACGATGGGGATCAGCATACAAGGCAGAGCATCTTTCGTCGCCTTGATGATCTGTGCCATCGTCGCCCGCGGACGCCGGGGGGCCGTGATCATGCCCAGCCTGGCCATGATGGCCACGGTGATCATGAAGCCAAGGCCCAGCAGCAGCCCCGGTGCCATCCCCGCGGCGAAGAGGTGCCCCGCGGAGACTTGGGCCATGACCCCGTACAGGACCATCTGGATGCTTGGGGGGAAGATGGGGCCGATGGTCGATGAGGCCGCGGTGATGGCCGCGGAAAAGCCACGGTCATAACCCTCCTTCAGCATCGCTCTGATTTCAATGGCCCCAAGGCCGGCCGCATCGGCCGCTGCAGATCCAGACATGCCGGAGAAGATGACGCTGGCCAGGACGTTGACCTGGCCGAGGCCCCCTTGGATGTGGCCGACGAAGGCCTGGGCAAAATTAAAGATCCGGTCGGAGATGCCGCCCGAGTTCATGATTTCGGCAGCCATGATGAAGTAAGGGATGGCCAGGAAGGGGAAGCTGTCCATGGCTGAAGCCACCCGCTCGGCCATGATCGTGTAGGAGAAGCGGCCATCCACGAGGAGGTACAAAAACGAACTCAGGAGCATGCTCATGGCGATGGGCATGCGGACGATGATGAAGAAGACGAGGGAGACGAACATCAACAGCAAGGGCATCTGCCGTCCACCTCCTCAGTCAATCTCCAGAGCCTCGATCGGCTCCGGCCTGGCGATGTCTTCCTCCGTGGGGAAGAGCAGAAAAGCGATGGCCGCCAGCATGTTGGTGATGCTCATAAACAGCAAGGGCAGCCGGGTGTAGCCCCGGGGAATGGGAATGGCGGCTCCAGTGGTAAAGTTCATCGCCCGCGCCAGGCCCCGCCAAGTCCCGACCGCCAGCGCGATGAAGCCGATGAGACAGCATAAATGCACAAACTTGAAGACGAGCATCCGCTTATCATCGGGAACCCATTTGTCGACAAAATACTCGACATCGATGTGCTCGGCATTCTTGTAGAGGGCGCCGGCCCCAAGGAAGGTTAGATAGATCAAGAAGATGACGCAGAGTTCCTCGGGCCACGGCAGGGCTTTGCCGAGGACGAACCGGGCGAAGAGCTGGCAGGCGATCGCGATGCAGCACCCGCCCAGGAGCACCCCCGACAACCAGGCTTCAATCTTGGCGATTTGAGCAATGATCCGCCGCAAAGGCAAGGAAAACACCTCCGCATCGGCCAGGGACCGACGCGGCGGTCCCTGGCTTCCAGACATTGTGTGGGCTTATTCCCCCGCCAGCTGGTTGACGTAGTCGCAAAGCCCCGGATCCCAGTAGCCTTCCTGCTCAAGTTGGGGACCGAGGGGAGCGAGCTTCTGGCGGAGTTCTTCCCGCAGATCCTCGTTCCAGATGATCTTGGCCCCTTCACTCTCCATGATTGCCATGGCCTTCTCCATGTTGGTCTGGACAATCTCCTGGTAGTAAGCGCCGGTCTCCTTGGCCACTTTGACGACGACCTCCTGGAGATCGGCCGGCAGGCTTTGGAAAAAGTCCTCGTTGATGATGATCACTTCGGTCGCGTAGATGTGGTCCGTCCGGTGCAAGTAAGGGGCCTGCTCATAGGTGCGGATGGCCAAGATGCCGTCCAATGGACCCTCATGGGCCTCCAGGAGCCCCCCGGCCAGGCCCAGATACATCTCGCCCCAGGTTACCCGGTGGGTAGCCGTCCCTATGTAGTCCCAAACCCGCATGTAAATGGGGATCTCCGGCACCCGCATCTTGAGGCCCTGCAGGTCGGCCAGGGTGTTCAGGGGGCGCTTGCTCATGGTCACCCGGGGAGCCCGCAGTCCTCGGTAATCCAGGACCCGCACGCCGTGTTGAGTGCGGATGTCTTCCCAAATCTTCTGGCCGACTTCGCTGTCAAGGAACCGGAGCAGATGCTCTTGATCCTTGAACTGGAAAGCTAGACCAGTTATGTTCAGGTTCTTGTTCAAGTTGGCAAACCAGGTCAGGTCGCCGATGTAGATTTCCTGCGTTCCGCCCATGACGCTTTCGATCTGGGACATGGCATCGCCGATTTCCATGGAAAAGCAGTCCACGTGGAAGCGGCCGTTGCTCTCTTCAGCCAATCGCCGGCCGAAATACTCGACAGACTGGTGTTCTTCGGTGCCGATGGCACCGTTGGTGCCGGCGCTGATCCTGTATTGCGCCCGCTGAGCCTGGGCAGGCAGCGCCGCCGCCAGCATCAGGATGGCAAAGACAGCTAGCAAGATGCGTCTTTTTTGCATAATAACACCTCCTAAACTACTAATCTTGCCCTTCACCACACAGTCGGCACTAATCAGTTATTTTTCCGCACTTCCTCCCTTTTGCCAAGTGGACTTCAGATAGACTTCATTTCTACAGGATGGGGAAAACTCCTGTCTTCTAGGCGATCCTTCCGGCGGTTTTTCGGTGTTTTTTCCTAAAGCCGGGCTCTACGCCCCTATTTGCCCAATTATGGGTGATTATTGTCACAGCTCTCCATTGGCTACGGAGTGCACCACCTCCGCCGAGGATGGGAGCTTAGCTTGACTCACTAAGAAAACCCTTCACCTTCCGGACATCGAAAAATCTTGGCCACGGCCAAGAAGTGGGTTTTTCCTCTACATATTGGCGACAGCGCAAGACAGCCTGACACCCGCTCCACATCGAGGTTTCAGGCTGTTTTTTGTCTCTCTAGCTGCAAAACTTGGGAGGGAAATGGCCGCTTCCCCGAAGTTTGCCCTCGGGGTTCCCAGTTGGCTGGAAGTAGGCGGGGCAGCCGCCTCGGCAGCTGCCCCTTGCACTAGAACCCGAAGATGAGTTTCGGGATGGCCAGGGTGATAGGAGGCCAGAACGTAATCAGGAGGGCCATGACGAAGAGGGGTATGAACAAAGGAATCATGGGCCTCATCACTTCTTCCAGACTGGCCCCAGCCAGTTCCATGGCGATGTAGGTGCCCACGCCCACAGGCGGGGTCAAGAAGCCGATCATGTTCAGCAGGACGACGAGGACGCCGAAGCTGACCGGATGGATCCCCAGTTTGTCCAAAACGGGGACGAAGACGGGAACGGAAATCATCAGGATGGCCACGCCTTCGATGAAGAGCCCCGCGACGAAGAACAACACGTTGATCAAAAGGAGAATAGCCCAGGGTTCCAGCCCCAAGCCAACGATCCACTCATAGGCCATATGGCCTAGCTTCTCCCGGGTGACGATCCAGCCGAAGATGTTGGCGGCGGCGATCAAGAAGGCCACCTTCCCCGAGGCCAACGCTCCGTTGATCAGAAGCTCGGGGATGTCCCGGAAGGTCAAATCCCGATAAATCAAGGCCAGGCTGAGGGCTAGGATCACGGCCACCGCTCCAGCTTCCGTCGGCGTGAAGGAGCCGGTGAAAATGCCGCCGAGCAAGACGACGGGGATCAACAAACAAGCCGCGGCTTCTCTAGTTGCCCGGAGGATCTCCTTGAGGGAGGCCCGTGGACGCCGCGGCGCTTTGATCATGCCCGCTCTGGCCATGATGGCCACGGTGATCATAAAACCGGCGCCAAGAAGCAGCCCCGGAGCCATCCCCGCGGCAAAGAGGTGCCCCGCGGAAACCTGGGCCATAACCCCGTAGAGCACCATCTGGATGCTCGGGGGGAAGATGGGGCCGATGGTCGACGAAGCCGCAGTGATCGCTGCGGAAAAGCCAGGGTCATAACCCTCCTTCAGCATGGCCTTGATTTCGATGGCGCCAAGGCCGGCCGCGTCGGCCGCGCTCGACCCGGACATGCCGGAGAAGATGATGCTGGCCATGACGTTGACCTGGCCGAGACCCCCCTGGATGTGGCCGACGAAAGCCTGGGCAAAATTAAAAATCCGGTCGGAGATGCCGCCGGTATTCATGATTTCGGCAGCCAGGATGAAGAAGGGGATGGCCAGGAAGGGAAAGCTGTCCATGGCCGAAGCCACCCGCTCCGCCATAATCGTATAAGAGAAGCGGCCGTCGAGGAGGAGGTACAAGAACGAACTCAGCAGCATGCTCATGGCGATGGGCATGCGAATGACGATGAAGAAGACGAGGGAGACGAACATAAGCAATAAGGTCATCTAGCGCCCACCTCCTTAGTCAATTTCCAGAGCTTCGATGGGCTCCGGCCTGGCGATGTCCTCTTCAGTGGGGAAGAGCAGAAAAGCGATGGCCGCCAGGATGTTCGTGATGCTCATGAACAGCAAAGGCAACCGGGTGTAGCCCCGGGGAATGGGAATGGCGGCTCCAGTGGTGAAGTTCATGGCTCTGGGCAATCCCCGCCAGGTCCCAATGGCCAGCACGATGAAGCCGATGAGGCAGCACACGTGCACGAACTTGAAGACGAGCATCCGCTTATCATCGGGAACCCATTTATCGACGAAGTACTCGACATCGATGTGCTCGTTATTCTTATACAAGGCGCCGGACCCAAGGAAGGTTAAATAAATCAAGAAGATGACGCAAAGTTCCTCGGGCCACGGCAAGGCTTTGCCAAGGACAAACCGGGCGAAGAGCTGACACCCGATGGACGCGCAGCAACCGCCCAGAAGCAAACCGGAAAGCCATGATTCCACCTTGGCCATCCACGCGATGATTCGCCGCAGCTGCAACGAGAACACCTCCTAATCGGCCAGGGACCGGCGCGACGGTCCCTGGCGTTCAGACTATGCTTCTTATGAGCTTATTCTTCGGCGAGCTGGTTTACGTAGTCACAGAGCCCTGGGTCCCAATAGCCTTCCTTCTCCAGCTGGGGACCAAGGGGAGCGAGCTTCTGCCGGAGTTCTTCCCGCAGATCCTCGTTCCAGATCACCGTGGCGCCTTCACTCTCCATGATTTCCATGGCCGTCTCCATGTTGGCCTTGACAATCCGGTCGTAGTATTCGCCAGTCTCCTGGGCTACTCGGACAAAGACCTCCTGCAGGTCGGCGGGCAGGCTCAGGAAAAAGTCCTCGTTGACGATGATTACTTCTGACGCGTAGATATGGTCGGTCCGGTGGATGTAAGGGGCCTGCTCATAGGTGCGGATGGCCAAGCAGCCGTCCAATGGACCCTCGTGGGCCTCCAAAAGTCCCCCGGTCAGACCTAGATACATCTCGCCCCAGGTTACCCGGTGGGTAGCCGCCCCCAGGTAGTCCCAGACCCGCATGTAGATGGGAATCTCCGGCACCCGCATCTTCAGGCCCTGCAGGTCCGCCAAGCTGTTTAGCGGGCGCTTGCTCAAGGTCACCCGGGGAGCCCGCATCCCTTTGTAGTCCAGTACCCGGACGCCGTGTCGAACCCGGATGTCTTCCCAGATCTTCTGTCCCACTTCGCTGTCGAGGAACCGCAGCAAATGGTCTTCATCCCTGAACATGAAGGCTAGACCGGCTATGTTCAGGTTCTTATTCAAGTTGGCAAACCAGGTCAGGTCGCCCATGTAGATTTCCTGCGTACCGCTCATGACGCTCTCGATCTGGGCCATGGCGTCCCCGATTTCCATGGAGAAGCAGTCTACGTGGATGCGGCCGCCCGTTTCCTCAGTCAATCGCCGACCGAAATACTCAACCGCCTGGTGCTCTTCGGTGCCGATGGCCCCATTGGTGCCGGCGCTGATGCTGTATTCCGGCCTCTTGGCCTGGGCGGGCAGCGCTAGAGCCAGGACCAACACTGCAAAGATGGCCAGCCAGATGCGTTGCTTCTTCACTTGAACGCCTCCTAACTTTAGATCTTGCTGTGTGCCATACTGCTACAACCCCCAGTCCTTTCTCTCTGGCATCCCTCCCTATCTGACGGCTTTCTCGCAGGTGTATTTCTACATCAGAAGGAAAAATCCTGTTTCCAGCAAATCTTACGCGAGCTTTGCCGAGATTTTTTCGCTACACGGTGCCACATGCCTTTTTTTGCCCAATCGTGGCCATTTATCATCTTCTTCTCTGCTTTATGGGTTAAGTGTCACAATTGCCCAAAACGTAATACATCAAGGCGTGATAGATTTCTTCGACCAGGGTCAAAACACCCCGATAACCCAGGAAGGGACGCATGGTAAGGAGAGGCTGCATGGGATAGTCCACCTCGATGAAGGCCCCCGGAGCCCAAGGCCGCTCCAAGGCCGAACCGAAGATCAGGTCCGGCCGGGCCTCGGCCCAAGCTTCCTGGACGGCGAGGGGGTGGGGATTAAAGAGGAGCCTGGTCTCCCCGGCCAAAGGCCCTGCTTCTTTCTGCCAGTCCTCCCAAACAGCGCTCCCTTTAAGACCTATCACTACCGGCAAGACCCCCAAGTATTCATACAACCACCTGCCCAGGGGAATAGCCAGGGAGGGCCGGCCAAACAAGGCCGCGGCGGCTCCCCCCAGCCGGCCTTTCCGATCCAGGTCCTCCAGATAGGGGATGATCCGGCGGCGAACAGATTCCCCTTCCTCTCCGCAGAATTCCTGCCCCCGGCCCAGGTGAGCCAGAATCGCCCGCAAGAACCCGTCCGTGCCCTCGATGCCGTAGGGCAGGGGCAGGTCCTTGAGGAAGGGAAGGCCCAGCCGCTCTTCCAAGAGCTTGGCCGCGCCCAGACCCCAGTCCGGAGCCAGGACCACGTTGACCAGTCCCCGCCCGAGGGACTCAACTTGGGCCAGGTCGGAGCCCGCCCCTAGAATGGCGTTGACGGGGATATCGCAGCGGGCCAGGAGCCGGCGGATCTCGTCCAGGTCGTTGGCCCAGTTGCCGTGGAGGAGGCTCGGGCCAATGATGTTGATGCCCCCCTCTTCCTCCATGGGCCGGGCGGTTTTCAGCACGACAGCCTCCATGGCCCGCTGCCAGCCCACCGCGGCATCGCCCAGGAAGCCGGGGGCGTCGATGATGATGATGGAGCAGCCCAGCTTTTCCTCAAGGACCGCGGCCAGCCCGGTCAAATCCTCCCCGATGGCCGCCGCGGCGCATGTGTTCACCAGGGCCATGAGGCGGGGGCGGCACCTGCGGTGGACCTCCCGCAGGGCGGCCTCCACCTTCCCCGCCATGCCGAAAATAACGTCTTCCTGGTCGATATTAGTGCAAGGTACCCGCGTCTGGCCGAAGGCCCCTGGCCAGCGGGGATCGAGGCGAGGGCCGAGGGGATCTTGCATCTCCACCACACTCCCGGCCAAGTACTTGCACGCGGTGCTGCCGTTGACAACGGCCACCGCGCCCCGCAGGCCTTCGATGGCGCACACGGCCCCGACCATGGCGCAGGGCAAATCAATGCTACAATGCTCCGCGACGGACATCAGATCGCCACCCTCCCACCGCCGTCTTTAGCCTTCGCCGCCAGGCGGCCGCTGCGGCCAACGGCCCAGTATGGCCCGCAGGGGGAACCGTCGGGAGGGGCGCAAAGACGCTGCCAGGGGGAAGGTCGTCTACTGGCCGGGCGGCCAGGATGAGGTCAGGGCGGGGTGCCCCTCCCTCCCAGGGGACTATTTCCATTCCCAAGTCCTCCAGGAGTTCAATGAGCCAGGGCCCAGTCCAGGCCGCCTGGACCGCGGCCCGCCTCCCACAAAGATCCCCCCTGAGATCGTCGATCAACTGCTCGTACCTCGCCTCTTCCGCGCGGATGGCCCCTGCGGCGCTCCTGTCGGTAAGATCCGCAACTTTTCGCAGCCAGGCGGCCGTCTCCCGCCGGCCGGAAGGATATCCCCCATCCAGGCAGGGGGTGCCGTAGGCATCCTGGAGCAGCTTCGCTGGAGATGAGCCGATGGCCGGGTCCCGGACGATGTTCAAGCATGCCCTCCCGGTCTCCTGGAGGCGTCGGGCCCTTGTTCGACGGACGAAACGAGCCCCGACCTTGAGATCCAAGCGACGGAGCAGCCGGGCGATCTCCCGGAAGCTTTCTTCTTCGTCGACGGCTAGGTTTTTCTCCCCCAGGATGTTCACCGTGTCGTCCTTAAGGGGCCCGGGGGATTCCGGCAGAAAATCCTTGATCAAGGCTGCCATCGCCCCCTCGATCCCCGCGTAGAAGCCCCCGGTGAGAAAGCCGTCCGCGGGAATGGGCAGGAGGAAGCTTTCGGTCTTGAGCTCCCGGCACAAGGCCAGGACATCATCCCCGATGACCCCGGCGATGCAGGAGGAAATGACCGCGATCATCCCCGGGCCCCGCTCCTCCGCCTTTCGGATGGCCTTCGCCAACAGCCCTTCGCCCCCGAAGACAACTTCTTTCTCGGTCATTCCCGACACCATGACGCGGCCTGGATCGACCATTTGCCCCAGGGGAAACCGGTGGCAGCAGCCCCTTGGCCCATGCAGGATGGTGATGCAGTCTTCGATTTCCATGGTCACCGTCATGGCCCCCGCGAGGGCGCAGCTGCGATCCCCGACCTTCATAGGCCCCTCCTCACGATCTCTTCGAGCTCGGCAGGTGCAAGGGGCTGGGGCAGGACCCCGCGCCCTCCCTGGGCTACGACCCTGGCCAGCTCCCGGTAGACTGCGGCCTGGGAACTCTCCGGCGCATATTCCACCACCGTCTGCCCGGCCCGCTCCCCCTCCTGGACCAGGCCGGATCGAGGGACGAAAGCAACCATTTGGGAGCCTACACTCTCCGCGAAGGCGGCAATGGTCTTTTCCTCATGGGCCAGGCCCCGGCCGTTGCCGATGATCCCGGCAAGGCGCGCCCCTCCTCGGGAGGAGAAGCTCACCAGCCCCCGGCAGATGTTGTTGGCCGCATACAAGGCCATGTACTCGCCGGAAGTGACGATGTAGACCTCCTCGGCAAACCCTCGGCGCATGGGCATGGCAAACCCGCCGCAGACCACATCCCCGAGGACGTCGTAGAGGATGAAGTCCAACCCACCGTCATAAAGGCCCAGTTTGCGGAGGATCTCCAAAGTCGCCATGATCCCCCGGCCTGCGCAGCCAACCCCCGGCTCCGGCCCGCCGGCTTCCACACACAAGACATTCCCATAGCCGCGGCCGACGATATCGTCGAACTTAACCTCTTCGCCCCGGCGGAGGCAATCGAGGACCGTTTCTTTCCTTTCGCCCCCCATTAACAGACGGGTCGAGTCCTGTTTGGGGTCGCAGCCGATCTGCATCACCCGCCGCCCCTCGCATCCCAGGGCTGCAGCTAAGTTGGCCGTAATGGTTGACTTGCCGATGCCGCCCTTGCCATAGATTGCAATTTGCTTCATCGATTGCCCTCCCTTACATGGGGCTTTGCTTCTTCTTCAGCAGCAGATGAAGGAAGAATGGCGCCCCGGCCATGGATGTGATGATCCCGACAGGGAGCTCCATCGGATCGAGCAAGGTCCTGGCCAAAGTGTCGGCGATGAGGAGGAACAATCCGCCCCCAAGGCAGGAGGCCGGCAGCAGCCAGCGATGGTCGGGGCCGATGAAGAGCCTCACCGTATGGGGGACGATGAGGCCCACGAACCCGATGATGCCGCTCACCGACACTGCCGCCGCGGTGAGGAGGCTGGCGCCGGCCACCAGGATCCTTTGCACCTGCTCCAACTCGATGCCTAGTTCATAAGCCCGATCCTCCCCCAGGCTCATGACGTTCAAGTCCCTGGCAAAGAAAGCCACCAGGCCAAAGCCCAAAAGAAAGTAAATCAGGGCCCCGTGGACGTGGCTCCAACTGCGGGATGACAGGCCCCCCATGAGCCAGATGGTGATCTGGCTGATCTCCTCCCGGTTCATAACCATCAGGAAGCTGTTGATAGCCGACATGAAGGCGCCGACAACGATGCCCGCCAGGAGGAGGACGGTCCCCGCGGTCTTGGAGCCGACCCGGGCCAGCTGATAGACAAGCAAGGTTGTCCCCAAACCCCAGGTGAAGGCCATCAAGGGGACGGAGAGATGGCAGATGTGGGCGATGGTCGCCCCAAGGGCAGCTCCAGCGGAGATGCCGATCACATAAGGATCGGCCATGGGATTGCGAAACAGGCCTTGAAAGACCGTCCCCGCCGTCGCCAGGGCTCCGCCCACGAGGACGGCCAAGATAATCCTGGGCAGGCGGATCTCAAAAAGGATGAGTTCATCGGCCCCGGTCCAGGAGGGCGCGGCCTCGAAAGGGAAAAGGCGGGATGCGATCATCCCAGGCACTTGCCCCAGGGGCAGCTTGGCGGGGCCGATGGTCAAGGCCAGACCCATCGCCGCCAGGAGAGCTGCCCCCAAGGCCGCGATGAGGCACAGGGGCCGCAGGGGTCTACCCATCCCATTGGGGCTTCTCGTTGACAACGGTCCATCTCCCTTCTACTGGCTCTCCTGGAGCAGTCCACTCAGCTCTTCCAGGACGGCAAAGAGCCTGGGCCCCGCCCGGTGAAAGGCATCGCCGTCCACCTGGTAGACTTGTCTTTTTTCCACCGCGGCCAGGGTGCTCAACAACCCGTTGCCATAGACCAGCTCCACCGGGGAACTGGTGATGATCACATCGGGGTTCCGCTTGATGATGACTTCCAGGCTGATCTCTCCCCAACTCCCGTCCAGGTCATAGGCCACGTTTTGCCCTCCGGCCAAGGCGACGGCTTCATCGAGGAAGGAGCCGGGACCTGCCGTCCACAGGGACTCTCCGCTGAGGAGGATGAGTACTTTCAGATTCTTCCTGGCCTTGGCCTTCACGGCCGCAAGGCGCCCCGCCAAGTCGAAGGCGAGCTCTTCCGCCTCGGCCCGATGGCCCGTTGCCTCCCCCACCATGGTGATGGCCTCCAGGATTCCGGTGAAGCTGTCGGCCTCAAGGACCAGGACGGGGATGCCCAGCTCCTCCAGCTTATCTAAGGCCTCTTTGCCGTTCAGCCGCTGGAGGAGCACCAGATCGGGATTTCGGGCGAGGACCTTCTCCACATTGAGGGGGACGATGTCCCCGATGTCTTCCTTTTCCTTGGCCGCCTCGGGATAATTGCACCATCGCGTCACGCCAACCACCTGATCCCCCGCCCCCACAGCGAAGAGGATCTCGGTGCAGCTCGGGGTCCCAGAGAGGATGCGCCGGGGCCTCTCAGTCAAGAGGACTTCCCGGCCCGCGCCATCCACGATCGTTACAGGATAGCCGTCAGCCAGGGCCGCCCCGCCGATCAAGAGCAGGAGGATCAGGGGGATCCAGAATCTCCTCACCCGACTACCTCCCCTCCGCGGGCTGGAATAGGTCCACTGGGACGGGTCTCCCCGGCGCTCCTTGGAAGACGCCCGGCCGCAGGGTGATGTAGACTACCCGGGTGGCTGGACTTAGACTTTCTAGGGATGTGCCCCGCTCCAGCCCCACCTCCAGCTCCAGCTGCACCGGTCCGCCCTCCCGGAAGCGGCGCAGATACTTGCCCAAGGGCAGCTCGGGGCCGTCGATTTGGAGGATGATTGCCGGTAGGTAAGGCTCTTCGTACTCTTTGAACCAGCACTTCCCTTTCCCCCCGCGGATAAGATCCCCCTGGGGAACGTAAGACCCCAGCTGCCCGAGGGCCAAGTCGACTTCCGGATACATGGTGTATTCGCCCACCCGAAAGGCGGGGCTGAACCGGTCCGGGCCCAGGTAAATCGGCTTGTAGGACACATGGTACTGGAAAGGCAGGCCCTTGACGGTGCGGATGTAGACATCCTCCCCCTGGGCGAGGGGGGCCAGGTCCCCGATCATTTCCCATTCAGCGAGGGTGAAATAAGCGTACTTTTGGGCCGGTCCGTAGTCGAACACCTTGATGTAGGCGGGCCGGCCGAGGACTTCCGCGACTTCCTGAGGGGTCAGCCCCAAGATTGCCACCGGCTCACCGGCCAAAGCGCCGCCCGCCAGGGCGAACATCAAGAACCCAATTATGAACACCTTCCTCATCTTGTTCCCTCCTAATCGGTCAGTTTGAACTCAATGACGACTTCGATCCACTCTCTGCCCGGCGCAAATCGCCATTTGGCTACAGCCTCCATGGCTGCCGAGTCAAAATCCCAACGTCCTGAGGATTCGGCCAGGTTCACTTCCAGGGGCCTCCCTTCCCCATCGATCCGAACGGAGAGTCTTACTACCCCCTCCAGCCCCAGCTTCCTCGCAGCCATGGGATAGACCGGCGGCACCCGCCGAACCGTCGCCCCCGGGATGGGCGCGTCTTGAACCTCCTCCCCCCCGACAGAGGGCATCGACTCCTCTGACGGGGGTCTGATTTGGATCACCGGGGCCAGCTCCTTGGCCAAGGCCGGAGCTTCCCGGGCAGGCTCAGGCAGGCTTTCCGGCGTGGGCGCAGGCCGAGCCTCCCGGGGCAGGCGAGCAACTCCGACTTCAGGAAGCCCGGGGCTCTCTTCCCTCGCAACCTGCCTGGGGGCCAGCCCTTCCTCCAGGGCCCTCTCGCCAGTCGAGACCCTCGGTGCAGGTCCTTCCTGGACGGGGACTGGAGGCTGGACGGTCTCCCCCCGCGGAACTGATTCCAGCTCCCCCAGCATGAGGGGGCGCCCATGGCCCTCAGCCGGAGCCTGCACAGCCTGTCCTAAGCTAACAGGCGCGGCTTCCTTCACCGGAGGGCCGGCAGCCGGCAGGGATGGCCCCTCGTCCATGGCTAGAAAGGAAGCCCCATCCTTCGCCGGAAGTCCGGGCAAGGCTGGCCCTTCTATGTCCACCCCCCCAGACACCTCATCTTCCGCCGGAGTCCCCTCCGGCCAGGAAAATGTACTAGCCGCGGCCCCGGGAAGCCCCCCTGGCTCCTCTCTGGGAGGCAGAGCCTCCTGCGCCAGGCCGACCTGGGGGCCCCTTTCACCACCTCTCGGCAGGGCCCCAACCCTTTCCAGGCTAACGCGAGGAGCCGGTGAGCCCGCGGACCTGGCCGCTGGGAGTTCCTCCCTTGGCCTGGGGGCTTTGCTTCCTTCGCGGGGCCGCGGGTCGCTGGCCTCAATGTACACGGAGGTCTTTTCCACGACCTGGGCCTGCCGCGGGGCCTCATCGAAGCGGGGCCTTGGAGAGGACTCCCGGGGCGGGGCCTTGGGCAGCTCTCGCGTCGGGGGCAGCTGCTCCCGGGGCCTTTCCTGGACTGGAGGCCTTGTCAAGACCTGTCTTACCCCGCGGTTTTCATGGAGCATGACCTGGACTACCCTTTCCGCCGGCGCCGGGGCCTGGGGGATCCTGGCGGGCAGGGAGGCCAGGAAGACCAGGTGGCATCCAATGGAGAGGGCCAGGTAGGACCAGATGCTTTCCCTTCTCTTCAAGTCAAGTCTCCTCCCGGGGCCAGACGGCAAAACCAACATTCTCGATCCCCGCCAGCCGGACCTCATCCATCACCAGCAATGCCCGCTGCAGATCGACTCCCCGGTCGGCGTAGATGATCACTTGATCCCCCTGGTTCAGGAGGTCCCTGAGGGACGTGAGTTCCACCGGCCGGCCGTCCAGGTAAGTCTCGCCGCTCCTGGTGAGGAAAATGGCGACGGTCCTGGTCGGGCCCGCCTCCGCGGCGGCTGAGGCGGGCAGGTCGATGTCCACGTCTAGAGGTTGGCCCGTCATGTTCACGGTGTAGATAAAAAAGATCAGGAGGAGAAAGACGATGTCGATCAGGGGAGCCATGTTGATCTGCGGCTCTGGCCTGCGTCTCAACGGTTCCCCCTCCCTTCGGGCAGAAGCTCTCCTAGTCGCTCCCGATAGTTTTCCATCTCCTCGACGAACCCGTCGACGACCTTGGTCAGGTGATGATGGATGAGGATGCTCACGATGGCGATGATGAGGCCCGCAACGGTGGTGATCAAGGCCTCAGCGATCCCCCTGGCGAGGAGGGATGGGTCCTTGGCTCCATGGCCGGAGAGGACTCCAAAGGTGTCCATCAGCCCCGTCACCGTTCCGAGGAGGCCCAGGAGCGGAGCCACGTTGGCCGTCAGGGCCGGAATGTCCAGGTTTTTCTCCAGGCGCTGGATCTGTTCCCGCTGGGCCGCATCCATTGACTTGTCCACATCTTTGCCCCCTCGGAAAGCCTCTAGGCCCCGCCCGAGGACTGCGGCCACCGGACCTCCCCAGGATGCACAAAGGGCCGCTCCCTCTGCCGGGTCATCCGGCAGGGCCTCCTCCAGGCGGGCCATGAGGAGGGAGTTGTCCCTCCTGGCCCGGCGGTAGGCAACATATCGTTCGAGGGCGAAGGCCAAGGAGATGACCGAGCCCCCCAGGAGGGGGACCATTACCGGTCCCCCCTTGGCGATGATGGTCAACACCGACAGCACCCCCTAGAAGGCATACCTGGCGCCCAAGGTGACCGTCCGGGGCGGGGCTGGATAGCCGGCGACCACCTGATACTCTTTGTCCAGGAGGTTTGCTGCTTTGAGCTGGACCTGGAGCGCCTCACTTACCTGTTGGGTCAAGACCAGGTCGAATACCTGATAGGCGGGCACAGTCCCTCCCGTCTGCGCCCCGACGAATTCCGCAAGCAGCGATGCCGCCATGCCCCAGGGCATCTGATAGGTGAGGGACAGATTCCCTCGGTGACGCACCTGGTTGGGCAGCTCCTCCTTAGTGTCCTTGTCCTTGCCATCGAGGTATGTGTAGGCCATGCTCCAGGCGAGGTTTTCGCCAGGCTTACCTTCGAGCGCGGCTTCCAAGCCCTGGAGGATTGCCGCACTGACGTTGACGGGCCTCCAGGAATCATCGGGAAACTCACGCCATTGGATGAGATCGGTCATCTGCCGCCTGAAGATGCTTGCGGACAAGGCGAGTCCATCGGTGAGAGACCGCCTTAGCCCGGCTTCCCAGGCCCAGCCCGTCTCGGGGGACAACTCGGGGTTCCCCATTTCCGGCCAGTAGAGATCTTCCAGGCTAGGAGCCCGGAAGGCGCTGCCGACAGACGCAAAAAGCTGCGCATCCCCATCCAGGTGGTAGACGAGGCCAGCCCGGACGGACAAGTTGTCCCCATGGGTTGAGTAGTTGTCATAGGAAGAGCTCAAGGTGAGCCCTAGAGCTGGACTTGCCTGCCATGAGTCCTGGAGGAAAAGGCGCCAGTGATCTCGCTTCTGTTCGCCAAGCTGGGTGCTGTCGACTTGACCTCGACCAAGGGCGCCGCCAAAGGTTAGCAGGTGACTGCCCTGCTGGGAGTTCACTTGGAGATCCAGTAGGTAATCATCGCCATGATGGATGTCCTGCCAATCGTCTTCGTAATCGAGTACGTGGTTGACGACAGACAGGCCCAGACTTAGGTTGGAGTTGGTGCCGATGGCCCGATCGTAGTCCACGGCCACTCGCGTCTCATCGTATGCCTGCCGAGCGGTGGGACTTTGGTATTCAAGGGACCCCGGCACACCATGCTCATCTTCATGGCGGAAGAGGCTCACCGTTACGTAATCCCGGGGGGAAAGTCCCCAGTCAAGCTGAGCCCAAAAGGATCGGCCTTCGTAATCGCTGTTCGGCCGGTAGCCTCCGGACATGGTCAGGTCGGAGCCGAGGGCATAGCCCAAGGAGCCTGACCTCCCCCGGTAGGCAAAGCCTAGACTCACCGTATCGTGCCCGCCGATGGCAAGTCTCAGCTGACCTCCCTCCCGGCCGCCCTTGGTGATGATATTGACGACGCCCCCGAGGGCATCCGCGCCGTAAAGGGCCGATGCCGGTCCCTTGATGATTTCGATCCGATCTACCATGGCTAGAGGGATCGTGCTCAGATCCACGTCTCCTTGCCTTGCCGAATTAACAGGTTTGCCATCTATCAGGACTAGTACTTGCTCTGCGTTGGAGCCGCGGAGTTTGACTTTCATTTGGCTGCCAAAAGGACCGTAGTCGGCCGCAGTGACCCCCTCGACGCCGTTTAAGACTTCGCTCAGTTCCATGGCGCCCATGGCCTCGATCTCATCCCTGGTGATGAGGGCGATGCTCACCGGTGCGCTTTTGATGTCCTGCAGGATCCGGCTCGCGGTCACGACAAGCGTCACCGGCTCATCCTGCGCAGCAGCTGCTGGACAAATGAGCACCAAGACTAACAGGGCTAGGGTTAGTTTCTTTACCGACCTTATCATGCGTATGCCTCCCCCAAGTTGTCATTACAAAGAAACCTCCAACGAAGTTGGAGGCTGCTGGATCAAGAAAGGACCACCCCCTATCCGCGTAGGCAGTACAGTCACGACTTTGAGGACCGGTCTCCTGGCTTAGGTTCATCGCCCCTTGCGCCTTCCCAGGCTTCTTTGCCCAGTGGCATTTGCAAGGCGCTCACCATCACAGTGGCGGGACCGCGCTGGATTTGCACCAGACTTCCCGTTTTCCGCGCTTGGAAATCCTCGAAGTCTAAGATTATGTGGTTGCAACAAAGAACCCGTCCTGGAAAGGACGGGGCTGCTCAAGCAAAACAGACCCGGTCTTTTCCGCGAAGGCATCGGCGTCTCCCCAACGGGCGGGTCTCCTGGCTTAGGTTCATCGCTCCCCTTGCCTTCCCGGTTTCCCAGTGGCTGCTTAAGGGAAGCTCACCATTACAGTAGCGGGACTGCTCAGGATTTCCACCTGATTCCCCTGTCCCCATTTGGTTTTCGCTATTGGTTTTTGCTCAGCTCATTCTTCGCCATGACCCGGCAAATTCCTCGGTGCTTTTTTGCACCCCCTCGGGATTATTTTGCTGTTTCGTCAACGCCGTTGATTTCGATCCCGCCCATGATGGTTTGACAGTGAATCCGCAAGGTAGGAGCCCCATCAACCCCCGGCCGAGACCATTTCCGAGCCGCGATGATGCCGCCTGCGCCGTTCTTGAAGACGTCGATGCCGCCCAGGATGGCCGTTCCTTCGCATTCTACGCTTAGGTGGGGAGGGACTTTGACATCGATGCCCCCCATGATGGCGATCAGGTGGAGGACCGTCTCCCCGGCGGGGATGCTGGCTGCGGTGAGATCGAGGTCGAACCCGCCCATGAAGGCGATGAAGCTGTCGCTGGTCAGGGGCCATCCTTCTTCCTTCAGCTCCACCCCGCCCATGATCGCCCAGCGGGCGTTCTTGGCGCCGACGG
>JAAYLV010000046.1 GCA_012521755.1 Bacillota bacterium
ATAGCCTGGGCCGCATAGGCTTCTAAGGGCCAGTCGGGATACATCTCCCCGGCGACCACCCCTTGGATGTATTCTTCGATGGGCATGGTCCTTCGCTCGCCTGTTTCCTTAATGAAGACGGATATTTCCGGCTCTTTCTCCAGCTTCCGGGCTACGTTCCCCTCAGGCCCGGGCCAGCCAACTAGGGCAAACAGCCCCCCCGCCACCAACAGCAGCGCCGCCAACAAGTACTTCCTGTCGAACCTTCCCACCACATTCGCCCCGCTTCCATCAGGAATTCTTCAGTTAGTTTGTAGTGGGGAAGGGGATTTATGCAGGAAAAACAGCCCTGATATTGGGAAAAATCCCAGCAACAGGCAGGATTCAGTAGGGGTTTAGCGAATATAATCCCCGAAATCCAATGGAGGAGGGGTTTGATTGAATAAGAGTGACCTGGTCGCAATGGTTGCTGAAAAGGCTAACTTGACCAAGAAGGTAGCAAGTCAAGCCGTTGAGGCAACGCTCGCTTCCATCGGCGATGCCCTAGCTAACGGCGAAAAGGTGACCCTAGTTGGCTTCGGGACCTTTGAAGTCCGCCATCGCGCGGCACGGAAAGGTGTCAATCCCGCGACCGGCGAACCCATCGACATCCCTGCGTGCAAAGTGCCTGCATTCAAGGCGGGGAAGGCATTGAAAGAGGCTGTTAAATAGGAGTAAACTGGCCCGTCGCCGGAGGGTCTAATCAGACGGCGGGCCTCACAAGGCTTCACTCCCGCTCTTTAGCCGATTCCCATAGCAGATCTTGTTCCTCCAGGGACAAATCCGCAAGTTCCTGATTCTTTTTCTTCGCATCCTTTTCCATCTGCCGAAAACGGCGGCTGAATTTTTGGTTAGCCCGATGAAGGGCCACTTCCGGATTGATCCTATAAAACCGGGCCGCATTGACCAAGGTGAATAATAGATCCCCGAATTCGGCTTCCAAAGCCGACTCATCCCCTGCCTGCAGGGCCCTTTGGACTTCCTCCCACTCCTCCTCCAGCTTCTCCAGGACCCCTCCCACATCGGGCCAGTCGAAGCCCACCATAGCTGCTTTTTGCTGCAGCTTCCACGCTTTCATCAAGGCCGGATAATGATCGGGAATCCCATCGAGGAGCGACGAGCGCTCCTTGCCCTCAGCCCTTTTGATGGCCTCCCAGTTGCGAAGGACCGTCGGCACATCAGCCGCGGCAATGTCACCGAACACATGGGGGTGGCGCCGGATCATCTTCGCGGTGATCCCCTCCACCACATCGGCCATGTCGAAATGGCCCGCCTCCCAGGCGAGCTGGGCGTGGAACACTACTTGCAGCAAGAGGTCCCCCAGCTCCTCGCAAAGCTTGTCCATGGACCCCTGATCAATGGCTTCCACCACTTCGTAGGCTTCTTCGATGACGTAGGGGCGCAAGGAGCGGTGATCCTGCTTCTTATCCCACGGACACCCATCTTCCCCCCGCAAAGCGGCCATCACCTGCAGGAGAGGCGCAAGAGACCCCGTTGGGGCATCGGTCAAGGGAGGAATGAGTATAGTGCCCCTGGGGCGGCCTAGCTCTCCCAAGCTCACCTCTTGGATGGAGCCTCCTTCAGCAATGATTCTCACCGGGTGCGCCGGAGGATAGACCCGCAGCAGCTTACTTTGCACCTGGTCATCAGCCTCCAGGATGGCTGCGGGCAGGGACGGGCAGAGCTTGTCCCCGTCAACGTCAGCAGCATGGATGACCACCAAGCCGCCCCTCAAACCGACAAGGCCGGCGAAGGCCGCCGGGACAATCCTGACCGCGAGACCCTTAGCCAGGAGGAGCTCCACCGACCGATCACCGACCAGCGGATCCCCAGGGACCGCATAGACCGCCTCCCCCGCCTCCATGAGTTCCTTGCAAAGGGCTTCATCATCGAGGCCGTCAAAGGACTCGCAGGGAACCCCCCGTTCGATGAGCGCCTGGACGGCCGGATGGTTCCTCGTCCGGGCGAAAACCCGCGGGGCCTTGGTTAGGGTCTCCCAGGCCTCCACGGTCATTTGCCGGGGATCCCCCGGCCCCAAGCCAACGACTGTAATTCCTTCCCTCATGGGACAACTCCTTTCCCTCATCTAGCGGTGCAGAAAGCCAGTCCGTTCAAGATGGCGGATGACAACAGGTCCGTACCGGGGCATAAGTTCCAGATCTCGGCGTTTAATCCCTCCATTGAGGAGCAATACCAGCAAGTAGGTGATGACCCCCACTCCAATAGCCGCCAAGGTGGCGGCGGCGTTGGCCCAGACATCGGCCCCGCCTCCCTTCAGGGAAAGCACCAGGGGATAGGCCCATGGGTAGACAAGGCTGTATGTTCCCTCCACGGCCAGGGCCATGACTCCCGCCGCGATGGCAGGCTTCAGGAAGCTTTCCACGACTTTTAGTTCAACCTTGAGGAGGCTGCGCAAGGCCGCCAAGTTAAGGATCGCCGGCAAGGCGAACCCCAAGGTTGTTCCCCAGGCCGCCCCCCGAATGCCAAAGCCCGGAATGGCCGTCAGCAGATAGCTCACAGCGAGTTTGAGACAAGCGCCGGCGAGCAGGTTGCGAACAGGGAGGGCCACCTGGCCTAAACCCTGGAGGATGCCGGCCGTCGTCTGGTGAAGACCAAGGGCCAAAGAGCCTCCGGCGAGGATGGCCAGGGGGATCCCTACCTGGGGATAGCCAAAGAGCATGTAAGATATTTCCGTGGCCAAGATGAACATCCCTGCCGCCGCGGGCAGCCCCGTAAGGAGGGAGATGCGGATGGCCTCTTGGGTGCGGTAGTTCACCGTCCGTTTGCTTCCTAAGATCACCCCTTCCGCGATGGCCGGCACCAAGCTCGCCGACAGGGCCACAGTAATCACCGTCGGGATGCCCATCATGTTGAGGGCCATCCCCAAGTAGCCGTACCATTCCCTCACTTCTTCCAAGGTGAGCCCGGCGCTGCGAAGGCGCGCCGGCACGATGGCCGTATCGATAATCTGCATGATGGGAAGCAGGACTGCCCCCAAGATGACGGGCCAGGCCAGGGCGAAGAGCTGGCGCAGGATGCTGCCGATGCTGTCGACGGGGTAGGTTTTCCGTTGGGGCGCCGAAAGGAGGCGCCGGCGAACGACCAGGTAGTAGCCGATGAAGACGGCCGCGCCAACGAGCGCACCGATGACGGACCCGAAGGAGGCCCCCGCAGCCCCAAGCTCCACCCCCTGGGGCATGAGGAGATAGGCGAAGACCAAGGTGGCAATCACCCGGACTAACTGTTCGCCCACCTGGGAGACGGCGCTGGGGGTCATGTACTGGAGGCCGTGGAAAAAACCCCGGAAGGCGGCGATCAAGGTCAGGAAGATGACGGAGGGGGCGATGGCCACCAAGGCATAGTAGGCGCCCGGGTCTTTGAGGACGTTGTTGGCCAGCCACCCGGCTCCCGCAAAGAGGGCCAGGGTCGAGCCGATCCCAAGGCACAGCATGGTCCCCACCGCGGTGCGAAAGATCCGGTAGATGCCCCGCACATCCCCCAAGGCGGCACGCTCGGCAACCAGCTTGGACACAGCCACCGGCAGTCCGGCGACGGAGATGACGAAGGCAAAATAATAGATGGGCCTGACCATCTGCAGCAGACCCATCCCTTCATCATGGATGATCCGGGGTAGGGGGATGAGATAGAAAATGCCCAGGACCCGGGTGATCGCCCCCGCCCCCGCCAAAATGAAGGCCCCCCGCAAGAAGGTGTTCTCCCGCACGGCAAAGCCCCCTTCATTCCCTTTGTAGAGATTATACGCGCCGGAGGGGCGCCTTATGAAAGGGGCCTTTGGCTTTACTGCTCCATTTGCCTGGCCAAGAATCCCGCCGCGGTTTCCACCAGCTTCAGTTCCAGCTCGCCCATGGATACCTGTTCGTCCTGTGTCGCCAGGATTACCGATCCTATCGAGTCGCCGCCGGCCACGATGGGAGCCAGTGCCACGGCGGCAAAAGCCCAAGGGGAATCTTCTTCATCGCCCAGCGACGGCGGCGACATAATCGCCGCCCGGCGGCCTTCAATGGCCCGCTCAACGAAGGGGCTAATATGTTGATCCAGCCACTGCTTCTTGGACGCTCCCGCCACGGCTACCACCGCGTCCCGGTCAGTGATCAGGGTAATATGGCCCGTTGTCTCATGGAGGGATTCCGCATACTCCTGGGCAAAATCCCCCAGCTCCCCGATGGGCGAATACTTCTTCAAGATCACTTCGCCGTCCCGATCGACGAATATCTCCAGGGGATCGCCCTCCCGGATGCGAAGGTTCCGCCTGATCTCCTTGGGGATCACCACCCGGCCCAAGTCATCGATCCTTCGTACGATACCCGTTGCCTTCACCTCACCGCCCTCCTCTCCTGGCGCGAAGCCCGTCGGGAATGGGGCATCGGCTAATGTAGTATATACCTGCCTTAGCAAATTTATTCATTTGGACTACTGGCCGCTGGCCTGCTCCCAGGCCGTATTCAAATCGGTCAGAACGTCGCCCAAAAGCCCGAGGAGAGCCGGATCCGACATTTCCCTGGCCTTGATCCGCAGCTGGGGAATCCGCCCCCTTTGGAAAAGGAGCTTCCCTCGGTACTTGCGGGCCAGGAAGGTCATCAAATCCCACGGCAGGACCAGTCCCGGCACAAACTTGAGCAAGACCGAGTCCTTCTCCCGGGTGAGGGAGGTGATCCCCACATCCCGGGCCAAGATCTTGACCCGGGCCACCTGGAACAGATTCTCCACCGGCTCGGGGACCGGTCCAAACCGGTCAGCTGCCTCCCTGGCGAGGGCATCCACCCCATCTAGGTCCTTGACCGCGACCACCTTCTTGTAGATCTCCACCTTCTGCCGGGAATCGTCCACATACTCATCGGGCACATAGGCATCCACATTCAAGTCCAATACCGGCTGGGGGAGTTCTTGCACAACTTCGCCCTTGAGCTGCTTCACCGACTCCTCAAGGAGCCGGCAGTAAAGCTCAAACCCGACGGAGGCGATGAAGCCGTGCTGCTCCGAACCGAGGATATTGCCTGCACCCCGAATTTCCAGGTCCCGCATGGCCAGTTTGAACCCCGAACCCAGCTCTGTAAACTCCCGGATGGCCTGCAGCCGCTTTTCCGCATCTTCCGTCAAAATCTTATTGCCCCGGTAGGTGAAGTAGGCATAGGCCACCCGGTTGCTCCTCCCCACCCGGCCCCGGAGCTGATACATCTGTGCGAGGCCCATCCGGTCGGCATCACAAACGATCAAGGTGTTCACATTGCCTATGTCCATGCCCGTTTCGATGATGGTGGTGCAAAGGAGAATGTCGTACTCCCCGGCTAGAAAGTCCAGCATGACCTGTTCCAAATGCCGCTCATCCATCTGACCGTGGGCCGTGACAATCCGGGCATGGGGCACTAGTTCCAACAGGTGCGACTTCATCTTGTCGATGCTGCGGATCTGATTGTAGACGAAGTAGACCTGGCCCCCCCGGTCCAGTTCCCGAAGAATAGCTTCCCTAATGATTTCATCATTATACTCCACCACATAGGTCCGAATTGGATAGCGGCCCTCGGGCGGGGTTTCGATGATGCTCATATCCCGCACCCCAACTAAAGACATGTGCAAAGTGCGGGGGATGGGGGTTGCCGTCAGGGTAAGAACATCGATGTTCTTGCGCATCGCCTTCAGCTTCTCCTTTTGGACTACGCCGAAGCGCTGCTCTTCATCGATGATCATCAGTCCCAAGGATTTGAAGACGATGTCGCTAGAAAGGAGCCTGTGGGTGCCGATGACGATGTCGACGGTCCCATCGGCAAGGCCCTTGATGATCGCCCGCTGCTCGGCCCGGCTCTCAAAGCGGCTCAAAGTCTCGATCCGGATGGGATAGCCGGCAAACCGCTCCTTGAAGGTCCGCTCGTGCTGCTGGGCCAGGATGGTGGTGGGTACTAAAACCGCCACCTGTTTGCCGTCCATGACCGCTTTGAACGCGGCCCTGATGGCCACTTCCGTCTTGCCGTAGCCAACATCGCCGCAAAGCAGCCGGTCCATGGGCCGGGGCGATTCCATATCCCGCTTAACCTCTTCCACCGCCCTGATCTGATCGGGCGTCTCTTCGTACATGAAAGCCGCTTCAAACTCTTCCTGCCAAGGAGTGTCGGGGGAGAAGGCATGGCCCTCGATGGCTTCCCTCGCCGCATAGAGGTCAAGGAGATCCTTGGCCAGTTCCTGCACCGACTCCTTGACCCGCTTTTTGACCCGGGACCATTCGCTGCTGCCTAGTTTGTAGAGGCGGGGCGGCTTGTCGTCGGCACCGATGTACTTCTGCAAAAGGTCCACCTGTTCCACCGGGACGTAAAGCTTATCCTCCCCCGCATACTGGACCACCAAATAATCCTTGTGGACGCCGCCGATCTCCAGGGTCTCCATCCCCAGATACCGGCCGATGCCGTGGTTGACGTGAACTACGTAGTCGCCCCGCTGCAAATCCCCGTAATGGGTAAGGCGGGCCCTCTTCGCCCCGTATTCCACCTGATGCTGGGTCCGGGTGCGCACCGCCTTCCGCCGCCGGCCAAACATCTCCTCCTCCGTCAGGACCACTAGCTTCAAGGCCGGCAGCTCAAACCCCGCGGACAGGACAGCCCCCGTGGAAACCACCAGCCCCGGCGGAAGCTGGCGGATGAGGGAATGGTAAGCTACCGGCAGCCCTTCACCCGTCAAGCTTTGGGCAAGCCTCTTGGCCCGGTCCGGGCCAGGCATGGCAAGGACGACCCGGTACTGCTGGGACCGCCACTTTTCAACTTCTTGGAGCAGATACTTCATCTTGCCGTGAAAGGCCCCCGGCGCCCTGGTCTGGACCGTGATGGCCCCGCCTTTCCTCTTCCGGGGCAGGGTCGTGAGGGTCACCTGGGGGTAATCCTCTGCCCTGCGGGCTAGTTCATCGGGGCCCACGAAATTCTTCTCGTAGCTGGGCAAGACCGCGCCTTTTTCCAGCAGGCTTGTGATCTCCTCCCCAAGCTCCCGCTCCAGGATCCGGACCCGCTCCCAGATCCGCTCCGGTTCATCGATGACCAGCAGCCCCCCGGGCAGGTAGTCGAGGAGCATGGCCAGCCTTGGGTAAAGATGGGGCAGATACTGGTCCTTGCCGTAGAACTTGACGCCCTCCTGCAGCTTCTCCACATGTCCCCTGACCCGGTCAAGGAGCTCCCGGGCAGCTTTCTCGCCCTTGAGGGAGGCGATCCTCTCCGCCTGCCGGGCGGCCATGGCCAAGATTTCCTCAGCGGCCTGGTCGGCCGTCGCCGCGGCAACTTCCCGGGCCGGCCCCACCTGCACCTCTTCGAGGTTCGCCATGGAGCGCTGAGTGACCGGATCGAAGGCCCGCAGGGAGACGATTTCATCACCAAAAAACTCACAGCGCACAGGCTCCGCCTGGGTGGGAGGGTAAATATCGACGATGCCGCCCCGCTGCGCGAACTGGCCCGGCCCCTCAACCATGGAGGCCCGTTCATAGCCCAGTTCGACAAGGGCGGCCAGCACCGCGTCTAAATCAGCCTGCTCTCCCGCCTTAATGGCGACAAAGCCTTCCCGAAAGGCCTCTACCGGGGGCAAGGCGCGCAGGAGGGCGTCGACGGGGGCAACGACTAGGAGACGCTCTCCCCGCACCAGCCCCTCGAGGACCTCCAGGCGGCTCACCATTATCTCCAAAGGGGCAGCAACCTCTTCATGGGGCAGCACTTCCACATCGGGGAAGAGACACACCCGGCCCCTATCGACGAAGACCTCCAAGTCCAAGGCCAAATCCTGCGCCCGCCGAGCCCCTTGGGTGACCACAAGCAGCGGCCGGGGCGATGTCTGATGGAAAAGGGCCGCAACGTAAGCCGCCTTTTCCGCCCTGGCCAGGCCCGCTACCTGGTAATGGCCGGCTCCGTTGCGGAGCCCCGCCAGGAGCTGCTGCATCTCCTTCGTGTTTTCGATTAGCTCGGTAATGGCGCGCAAGGACACCCTCTTCCCCCCTCGGAAGCAATACTAATCGCTAAGTCTATTCTCTATTTTCTGCAATCCATAAAGTCAAGTTGTTCCACAGGGCATGGCCAGTCCAGGCAGCAAGGATCGCTAAAGGGAGACCTCCCCGCTGGGCAACCCACCCAGTCACGGCGCCAAAAGACGCATGCCCAAGAAGGCCAAGCGCGCCGGCCGCCCACCGGCCCGCGCGCAGGCCATCGAAGGCTCCCTCCATAGCCCCAAAAAGAATGTGCACCGGGATGATGGGCGCGCCAAGGAGCCATGCCCCGCCTGTCTTGCACAACTCTTCGATGGCGGGCACGATGAGCCTAATGGCCCCGTCGCCCCACTGACCCACCGCCAGGTCATTCAACCTGTAGGCGATCAGCGCGGCCGCCAGGGCCGCGGGGATGACCCGCAAACTAGCATCAACCATTGTACCTCAGCATTGCCTCTTCGATCCCAGCGGCAATCCAAGTCCGCACCGCCTCGGCCGCCCTGTCCACCATCTCCCGCGCGGGGACGATCTCATCGGGCCGAAAGGGGCTGATAACAAAATCAACGGGATCCTGGGTGGGCAGAGGGGGTCCAATACCCAACCGCAGCCGGGGAATCATCTCCCCCGCGGCCTTCACCACCGACCCCATCCCCTTGTGGGTGCCCGCGCTGCCCTTAGCCCGCAGGCGCAGCCTCCCCAGGTCTAGATCCATATCATCATAGACGACCAGGATGTCCTCCAGGGCGTATTGCTCTAGGAGAGGAGCCATGCACTGGCCGCTATTATTCATATATGTCTGAGGTTTGACGAGAAGCACCTCATGCCCGGCGAAGAACCCCCGGGCCCCCAAGGCGGGAAAGGCCTCCCGCCGCCAGGACAGTCCTTCAAGACGGGCAAGGCGATCGACGACCATAAAGCCCAAATTATGCCTGGTGAGCTCGTAGCGGCTCCCAGGGTTGCCCAAACCAACCACACATTTCTGGGCCATTATTCCTCGCCCGCGCCCTCCTCGTCTCCTTCAGCAGCCTCTCCAGCCTCACCAGCTTCCTCAGCCGGCTCTTCTTCCACAACGGCAGCAGGAGCGACGACCGCGGCCACGACCTCATCGGGGTTGGTCAAGATCTTAACCCCTTCTGGAGCCTCAAGATCCTGGACTAAGAGGTTCTCCCCGACGGTCATCCTCGATACGTCGACAGCGATGCTCTCCGGAATCTGGTTCGCCAGACAACTGATCTCAACTTCCCACAGTTGGACGGCCAAGACTCCTCCATCGGACCCCCGATTCTCTTCACCTTCGACCACAATCGGCACCCTGGTGGTGATCTCCTCATCCAAGGCCACCTCGTAGAAGTCAACATGCAAGAGGTCGCCCCGGAAGGGATGGACCTGCATGTCTTTGAACAGGACCGTCTTCGTCTCGCCGACATCCTGCAGACGCAGATGGACGAGCCGGCCCAAAGCACCTTCATTAACCAGCCGGCTGCAATCCTGGGCATCGACCACCAGCGGCTTTGGCTCAACTCCGTACACAATCGCGGGCACCCGCCCCTCAGCACGGAGCTTGCGGGCCGCTCCCTTGCCAGTGGCGGAGCGAGTCCAAGCATTCAATTCAAGCGCCATTTCCTAGCCTCCTTAATGCCACGCGGACCGCCTCCCAAGGCGGTCGGCCATTTTCCTCAATACCGCTATATTATAGCACCGGTCGCTTTTTATCGTCAAACCTGCTAGTCGAAGAGGACGCTCACCGACAGCTCGTCGGAGATCCGGCGGATGGCTTCCCCAAAAATGTTGGCCACCGACAGGACCACCGTATTCTTCGTCCTCTTCTCCGGCGGGATGGGGATGGTGTTGGTCACCACCACCTCCGACAACTCCGCGTTCTCCAGGCCCTTGATGGCCGGGGAGGAGAATACCGGGTGGGTGCAGCAGGCAAAGACCTCCGTTGCACCCTCCGCCTTCAATGCCTCGACCACTTGGATGATGGTCCCCCCCGTGTCGATGATGTCATCGATGATGATGGCCTTCTTCCCGCTCACATCGCCGATGATGTGCATAACTTCAGCCACATTGGGCCGGGGACGACGCTTGTCCACAATGGCCAGGGGGCAGTGGAGGCGATGGGCCAGCTCCCTTGCCCGGCCGACGCCGCCCACGTCGGGGGAGACGACCACAGGATCCTTCAGGCCCTTTTGGTTGAAATACTCGGCTAAGATGGGCAACGCCCGCAGGTTGTCCACCGGGATGTCGAAAAACCCCTGGATCTGACCGGCGTGGAGGTCCATGGTCAGCACCCGGTTGGCCCCAGCCGCGGTGAGGAGATTGGCCACCAACTTGGCGGTGATGGGCTCCCTGGGCTGGGTCTTCCGATCTTTCCGGGCATAGCCGTAATAGGGGATCACCGCCGCGATTTCCTTGGCCGATGCCCGCCGCAAGGCGTCGATGATCACCAATAGCTCCATCAGATTCTCGTTGGCCGGTGAGCATGTCGGTTGAATGACAAATACCTTGGCGCCCCGGACGGTCTCCCGAATGCGAAGATCGATCTCCCCGTCTTTAAACCGCCGCACCTCCATATCGCCAAGGGGAACACCTAAATAGTCGGTGATTTCCCGCGCCAGTTCGGGATTGGCGGTCCCAGAAAAAATCTTAATTCCCTTGCTGGTAGTGGTCATTTCCATACCTCCACTTAATGAATTAATTCACTTTCTCTTGGCGCAGGAGACTCATCTCCATCGGGCGTCTATTCATCTGCCCGCCCTTTCCGCTTCCGGGCCCAACCCTCCCGGTTGTCCTGACGGGCCCGGGCAATGCCAAGGCTCTCCGGCGGCACATCCTTGGTGATGGTGGAACCTGCCGCTATATAAGCACCGCGCTTGATGGTGACCGGCGCGATCAGGTTGGCATTGCTGCCGACGAAAACATCGTCTTCAATGATTGTCTGGTGCTTTTGCCGGCCGTCGTAATTGCAGGTGATTACGCCGGCGCCGATGTTTACGCCCTCGCCGACGATCGCATCCCCCACATAAGTCAAATGGGGCACCTTGCTTCCCGAGCCGACCCGGCTATTTTTCACTTCAACAAAATCCCCGATCTTCACCTGCTCCCCGATGATGTTGCCGGGCCGCAAGTAGGCATAAGGGCCAATGCGGACCCCATCGCCGATCTTGCTTTCCACCAGGGTAGCATTTTGCACCTCAACGCCGCTGCCCAGCTCACAGTCGACGATCCGCACGCCAGGGCCAATCACACACTCTTCCCCAACGACGGTGCGGCCTTCCAAGAAGCAGAAGGGGTGGATAATAGTATCTTGGCCCACTTCCACATCCTTATCGATGAAGACCGACTCCGGATGGTAGATGGTTACTCCCTTCAGCATCAGCTCCCGCCGGATCCTGTCCCGCAGGACGCCTTCCGCAAAGGCCAGCTGGACCCGGTCGTTAATCCCCATGGCTTCCTGCCAGTCTTGGCACTGCAGGCTGCCGATCTTTTTCCCTTCCTCCACCAACAGCCCAATGACATCTGTTAAGTAGTATTCTCCCTGGGCGTTCTCGGGCCGAACCTTGGCCAAAGCCGGAAACAGATCCTGACTGCGGAAAATGTAGGTCCCAGTGTTGACCTCATCCACAGCCAGCTGGTCAGGGGTGGCATCCCGCTCTTCCACAATGGCCAGGACCGTCCCGTCCGTCCCCCGGATGATCCGCCCATAGCCCTTAGGATCGGGCATCCGCGCCGTCAAAATCGCGGCCGCAAAGCCGCGGCCGGCCGCCGCTAGTTCCTTTAGGGTCTCCGGCGCAAGGAGGGGCGTATCCCCCGCCAGCACCAACAGGTGACCCTCATGACCGGCAAAGATGTCTTTGGCCATGCTCACCGCATGACCTGTCCCCAACTGCTCCCGCTGCCAAAGGAACTCGACCCCGCCGCCGATGGCCTCCATGACCTTTTCCCCTTGATGGCCGACCACCACGATAATCCTGCTCACCCCCGCCAGGCGGAGGGAATCGATGACGTGGCCGACCATCGGCTTGCCACAGACTTTATGTAAAACTTTCGCCCTTCGGGAGCGCATGCGCGTACCCTGCCCAGCCGCCAACACCATCGCCGCCAGCTGACCCATGCTGATCCCCCTCTGCAGAACCTAGACCCGACCCGCCAAATGAAAAAAGGGCCGGCCAGGCAGCCTCATCCTCCGGTCCCAGCAAAAACTCCCCAACGCGGCACAAGTCCATCCCCCATGGGGATAGACTCTTGCTTGCGACCGGCGGGATTTGCCGCTCGCCAACCGGGGAACCGCCGCGCCCGGGCCGGGCTCCACACCCAATGCAAACCAACCGCCTCCCCCCACTAATTCTATCATTTGGAAGGACGGCATGCAACACAGGCCCAGGGAGACCTGAAATTCGCCGAACCAGAAGGCCCGGCGAATTTCGAAGGGGCGTGCTGCTATTGGTTTTTCTTCGTCTGGTACAGGCCGCCCTGCTGTTGCTGCCTGCGGCCCAGCTCCTGGGCAAATTCATAGAATAGCTGAGCTTCTTGATGCCCATCCATCGTAGGACGCTGCCTCATCTGATATCCTTGCCCACCAGGGCTTTGCTGCTGTTGCTGCTGCTGTTGCTGTTGACCTTGCTGATGATGCGGCATTTGGCCACCTCCCTTAACGTACTATTGGGCATCCCGGAACATATTCTTCCCCGATCCATCCCGGGAATCACAGGGAATGACTGGCCAGAGGGCCGCTTTCGCGCCGGGCCCCCAATTTGCGACAAAAAAAACAGCCCTTTGCGGACTGCAAAAAAACTGGCTGGGGTGCCTGGATTCGAACCAGGGAATGCCAGATCCAAAATCTGGTGCCTTACCGCTTGGCGACACCCCAGCGCTGCCTATTACATAAGCAAATATAGCAGAGAAACGAACCGTTGTCAAATCCACCGAATAGCCAGGGATAGCAGTTTTCCCCGACTCAGGAAGCCCCCTTGCCCTCTTCCAAGGCGACCTTGACCGCGAGGAACTGATGGGGTTTGTCCACATCAAAACCGATCTCCGCCCAAGGACAGATGACGGCAACCCCCCGCAGTCCCGTGAGCTCTTCAACCCGCCGGACGGCATCGCCGATGGCAAGTCTCTTCAACAAGAACCTTAAAGCAAAGGAAAACCCAAGCAAAGAAACGATCCGCCAGGGCTTTTTGCGAAAGGCGATGACTTCCTGGAGCAGATCCTCAAAACCTACCGCGGCATGCGGCCGCAAGAGCACCAAGTTGCCCCCGGTGAAGCTGCCCTCCCGCAGGGTGAAGTAAGTACGCTGAAGGTGAGGAAAGCTCCTCTCCATGATGTCCTGGGGAATCAGGGGGTAATAAAAATCTCCTGGTGTCTTCCTGCACTCCTCCAGGAAGCCTTCCACCGCCTCCTTGCTCAGGAGGGGGATGTCGGCCGTGGCGACGAGGACCGGCCGATGGCCACCCAAGGCCTCGAGGCCGCAAAACACGTTCGCGATGAGGCTCCCGGCCGGGTCCACCCGCAAGACTCCCTCCGGCCATCCAGTCGGCTCTTCCAGCTCCGGAGGGCCGACGATGACAACCCGCCTCACCCCGGCGGCAAGCAGGGCTTCCAGCACGTAAAGAAACATGGGCCGGCCCCCGACCCTGATCAGGGCTTCATGGGAAACAGGGTCTATTTCCCGCAGGGGACCATCGTTGGGCGCCCCGGCGAGGAGAATCCCATCCACCTCTAACAATCATACCGCCACCCTTCATGTTGCCTCCCGGACGCCCCTTGGGGAGGGATGCCCGCACCACAGGAAAACATCTTCCCCCTCCAGCGCGGCCATCGCCCTTTGGGCCCCGTCGAGGTCAGCAAAAAGGCCAATGATGCTGGGGCCGCTGCCCGACATGACCGCGCCGCAGGCTAGTCTTTTCATCCGCTCCGCGAGCTCCGCCACCTGGGGGTGCAACGGAAAGGTCACCGTCTCCAGGACGTTCACCATTTCCTCGGCAATCCCCGGGAGACAAGATCCCTCAAGATGCCGCTTCATCCCCTCAACGGACGGCCGGCGGTCCACTTTCCCAGGATCGAAGGCCCGGAAAACCTCAGCGGTGGATACGTAAAGTTTCGGGGTGAGGACCAAGACCGCATACGCGGGCGTGCAGGGTATATCCTCCAACAAATCCCCGATTCCCTCGGCAAGGGCTGTGCCTCCCCGCAGGCAAAAGGGCACATCCGCGCCCAGCTCCCGCCCCAGCCGCGCCAGCTCCCCATCGCTGATGGGAAGCTGAAGCAGCTTCCGAAGGCCAATCAAGGTCGCCGCGGCATCGGCGCTTCCGCCCCCAAGGCCCGCGGCGATGGGGATGCGCTTGACGATGTGGATTTCAACCCCCGCCTCGCCATTTAGTCGGTCAAGGAGGAGCTGGGCCGCCCGCCAGGCCAAGTTCGTCGGCCCCGCGGGAACCCCAGGGTGATCGCAGCGCAAGTGGATGCCGCGGCCCCCAAGAGTCACCCGCAAAGTCACCTCATCGGCCAGGGAAATCGACTGGAAGATGCCGCGAATATCGTGGTAGCCGTCGGGACGGCGCCTAACCACATCGAGGCACAAATTGATCTTCCCGCAGGCCTGCAGGGTCAACTCCCGGTCACGGCTAGTTGGATTCGCTTCCCAGGGGGCTCCTTCCTTCATCATCGGAAGATTCCCCGGAAAAAGTCCCGCACCCAGCGAAATAGGCGGATGAGGAAGTTTGCCCGCGGAACCTCTTCCGCGGCGACGACCGGCACCGACCCTAAAGTCTCATCCTCTCGGGAGACCACCAGCTCACCGATGACCTGCCCCTTAGCCACGGGGGCTTGAAGGCCGGCCTTTGGCCGCAGCTCCCGCTCCAGCTCCCTTTGACTGCCCCGCATAACCATCAATTTAAGATCCCCTTGGGCCAAAGCAGGCACCTGTTCCTTGCGGCCCCCGGGGATGGAGACGAGGCCGACATTTTCTCCCTCCACTGCGGCAAATACCTGCTCGAAGGCCCGAAAGCCAAAGTCCAAGATCCGGGCGGTCTGTTCCAGGCGGGCCGCATCGCTGTCGGTGCGCATGACGACGCTGATCAAACGCACATCATCCCGCTTGGCCGTTGCCGCCAGACAAAAGCCGGCAGCTTGGGTGTGGCCGGTTTTCAGGCCGTCGGCCCCGGGGTAGCTTCGAATCAGGCGGTTCGTATTCGTCAAAACAAAAGGCCTAGGTTCATGGCGGAAGTTTTTCTGCCAGATGCTGGTCCACTCTAGCACCTTAGGATGGCGCAGGATGATCTCCCGGGCCATGATGGCCACATCCTGGGCGGTGGTGATGCAGCCCGGCTCCCCTTCCGGAGTGGGCAGACCGCTGGCGTTGGCAAAGGTGGTGCCTTTCATCCCCAGCTCCTTTGCTCGCCGGTTCATGCGCTCAACGAAGTTGGCCTCCGTTCCGGCCAAATACTCGGCCACCGCCACCGAAGCGTCATTGGCCGATGCGATGGCCACGGCCTCAAGGAGCTCTTCCAAAGTGAACTTTTCATCGGGCGACAAGAAAACTTGGGAGCCTCCCATGGAAGCTGCATGCCGGGAAATGGGCACCACATCCTCTAGGCTCGCAACGCCTTCCTCCACCGCCTCCATGGCCAGCAGCATCGTCATGATTTTGGTCAGGCTCGCTGGGGGCAAAGGTTTGGTCTCATTCTTAGCAAACAGGACTTGCCCCGATTCAGCCGCAATCAAAATGGCCGACTCGGCGGGAATATCAAAGGCGGCGGCATAGACCGCTCCGGACAGTAGGGCGAGGATAGCTCCAACGATGATCAGCTTTCTTGCCTTCATTTCTTGCCCTCCACATTTGTTTTGGCAAGGCAGCCCCGCTGTCACTCCTTGCCGTTGGACTCGTGCGTTCAATAGTTCCTGCGGCCCCTTAGACTGTGCTGTAGAGCAAGCGGCCGCAGTCGGACAAATCATAGCCCCCGAGCTCCAACACCGTCTCCTGGAAATCCTGGGACCGGAGGATCGCAAGGAGTCTTTCCATGAGCTCGCTTTGGAAAAACTCCTGTTCCACAACCAGATCGTAGCGCTCCTTGGCCAGGGGGATAAAATCGAGGCCGAGGGCCTTTGCTGCGCTATAAATCCCTAAACCCATGTGGGCAACGCCGTTGGCCACCGCGGCGGCAACGGCCATGTGGGTGAATTCCTCCCGCTCGTAGCCGCTGATAGACCTGGGATCGATGCCTAGTTCCTTGAGCTTAAGATCCAAAAGCACTCTGGTTCCCGCTCCCCGCTGCCGGTTGACGAACTGGATGTCGGGCCTGGCCAAGTCCTCAAGGCCCTGAATGCCCTTTGGATTCCCCGGCTGGATGATGATCCCCTGCTGGCGATAGGCAAGATTGACCAGGGCGACGGGCACATCGGGTAAGAGCCGCTGTAAGTAGGGGATGTTGTACTCCCCCGTCTCCTCATCAAGGAGATGACAACCGGCCAGATGGGCCTGCCCCCGCTTAATGGCGGCCAGCCCTGCGGTGCTTCCTACATGGGCAGAGGCCAGGCGCAAGTCCGGCCAGCCCCTCCCCAGGAAATCCGCGACGATATCCAAGGTCAAATCGTGGCTTCCCGCAACGAGAATCGTCTTTTCGATCTGCTGCCTGGAGCAGAAAAGCTCCACCTCGACTTCTTCATCCGCCTCCAGGCCTTGGGAGAGGCGAGGCACCCGCAGCAAACCGTCGGCTTTAACTAGACTGGAAACGTTCCCCGCCCCCCGACCCATGGGAAGGGCGACAACTTGGCCTTTGACCTCTCCAAGCCTTACCCGGACGAACTCTTCCATCCCCAAAGGCGAGACGACCCGCCGCGCCAGGCGCGCCTTCACCTTCTCCGGGACCGACGGCGCCTGACCCATCATCCGGCTCAGGATGGGCCGGACGAAAAGCTCTAAGGTCAGGTGGGCCGAGACCGGGTAGCCGGGGATGCCAAGGACAGGGGCGCCGCGGACAGCGCCCAGGACCACCGGCTTGCCCGGGCGGATGCCAACCCCGTGGACTAGAACTTCGCCCAGCTCCTCAATGACATGGGCGGTGTAGTCCTTCGAGCCGGCCGATGAGCCGGCATTGACCAAGACCACATCCCCCTGCTCCAAGGCCTTCTCCACTGCGGCCCGGAGCAAGTCCACATCGTCAGGCACAATCCCCCAGCGGATCCACTTCGCACCCCATTCTTCCAAGGTCAAGCCGAGGATGTGGGAGTTGAACTCGGGGATCTCTCCAGGCTGGAGTTCAGCCCGGGGCAAGGCCAGATCGCTTCCGGTGGGGATTACGACCACCTTGGGTCGGCGCCTGACCAGGACCTTTTCGATCCCCCCGGCGAGCATCGCCCCCACATCGACGGGACGGATGCGGTGGTTAGTCGGCAGGAGCAGATCCCCTTTCACCAGGTCCTCCCCGACGGTGCGGACATACTGCCAGGGGGGAGCGGCCGCGGTGATTTCCGCTGCATCCTCCCTGGGGAAATGGACATCTTCGATGCGGATGACGCTGTCGAATCCCTCCGGCAGCCTCTTGCCGGTGTCGATGAAGACCGCCTCAGCCGGCATGGCCAGCTCCTTGGGTGCGATTTGCGATGCGCCATAGGTGCTTTCCGACCGCACGGCAATGCCGTCCATGGCCGCACTGTGGTAATGGGGCACCGACCGGGCCGCGAAGACCCCCTGAGCGGTGATCCTGCCTAGCGACTCCTCAACGGGCACCTCTTCGGCGGGAAGACTGCTGAAAACCCCCAATTCCTCCAAACGCCCCATATACTTCTCCAAGGCTTCCTCCAAGGGCCGGTTGTCTAGATAGATCTTCCGCTCCAAGTCATCACCCCATCCCTAGTTTTCCCGATAAGTGTTTCACATGCAACAAGGTTTTTCCTGCCTGAAAGTAGGGGCTTGTCCCTTATAGGGGCAATTGGGGACGGGCAGGGAGCCTGCCCGTTTCTAGGCGCCTCGGGCTCGACGCCGGGGAATAAACAGTTTCCAGCCCTTTTCCAAACGGCCGCCCATCTCCCTCAATTTGGGATTGGCCCGCAAGATCTGTTCTTCCGTGGTTCGATACAGCCGGCTGAGTTTCCACAGGGTGTCATCTTCCTGGACGATGACGAAGGTGATGCTGGGAAGCTCACCCTCCAAGGGCTCTAAGGCTACAGCTTCGAGGACGGCTTCTTCCTCCAGGGGCTCGTAGACCCGGATGGCTCCCTGGACGGCCAAGGACACCGTCACTTGCTCCTCGTTGGGCAGGAAGGCCCTGGCATCGACCACTGCCAGCTCAGCGACGCCTTCCATGCCGGGGTGGACCCCCGCCATCTCCACCGTCAGGCTGAAGGGGATCGGCTCAGACCACTGGGCAAAGCGCAAGGGGTAGGGGTCCTCCCTGCCGGATCGGTAGTAAAGGGAGATCCGCGCCTCGCCTTCGACGGCAATCCGCCCTTCAGTGATCGTAACTGTCCCGGCATGGGCCTCGCCCCCCACATGGAGGATGTCGGCCACCCGGGGCAGGTCCCCCGGCAGGTTCAAGGTGCGCTCGACGACCGTTTGGCGTTCTTCCTGGGCGATGAACTGGTCGACCCGCAGGACATCCTTCCTGGTGGGGACCAAGTCTCCTTCTGAGGTCACTTCCCTCAGCATGGTCAGCTGACGCCGGCGGCAGCCCCGAAGGTACATCTCGAGGCTCGCCTCAACGGCCACCGTCCGGCTCCCTAGGACCTGGGCAGAAGTCTGGACGGGGCGGCACCGGCAGACCAAGTCCATCCCCACTTCAAGTCCTTCCATTTCCAGTATGAATTCGAAAGGCGTCCCTTCCGGGGCGGCAAAAAAGACTGGCCGGCCTCCCCCTTCCGTGCTCCAGTAAAGCAAGGCAAATCTTGTCTGGCCGCGGATAATGGCCCGGCCCGACCTGGCTTCACAGCCGGTGATGGTCGGCATCGCCAGGACGTCAAGCACCCGCTCCACATCCACCCAGCCCGCAGGAATGTCCAGGGAAGCATTGACTGTCCCTTCAAACCATTCTCTCCCCACCCCATCCTCGAGGGTGAGCCGCTTGCCTTCCGCTTTGACTTTATGCGGGGCCTTGGCCTGCACGCCGCTGATGAACTTAAGGGTTGATCGGGCATAGGCAGCTGCCGACACTTGCAGCAGCACTTCCACTTCTAAGGAGCGGCCTTCCCCATCGAGGGAGACATCGATGGCTTCCACCCATACCCAAGGCTCGATGACCGCTTCCTCCTCCACCCCTGGAATGTCAAGGGTGCAGCTAAACTGGAGGGCATCGGGCCAGTCAACCCCGTATACCTGCCCGGACCCTTCCTCCGCTTGATCCATCTCTGCCCCGTAGATCCCGTGGAGGCTGACTGTACCGGCAATCACCACCTCTTCGCCACTGACCTTGACCTCATCGAACCGGGGCATCCCCCGCACCTTGAGCACTTCTCCTGCCGACGGCAGCGGGGCGGGAATCCGCACAATTCCCTCGGCCACAGCTTGCCCCGCATTCCTGCCAATGAAGGCCTCTGTGCGGACTTGTTGCTCTTCAATACGCAGGCTCATCTGCTTCCCCCCTTTGCCCCACCGGGCCTCACTACCTAATACATATGCGAGATCAAAGGAATAGCAGTCTTACCAATTATTGCCTGCCTTGCGGATAAGATGGTTGGCTCCGATTTCTTTCCAGATGCGGGGATCCTCCAGCCCTAAGGCGAACACCGCCAGTCCTGCTAGGTTGTACTTGTTGACGAAGGAAGCTTTGGCGGCCATGGTCTTAGCCGTCTCGATCCAAAGGCGCCGGGGGCCATCCTGCACATAGTCAACCCGGGCGCCATCTTCCCTCCACCCATGGGCTCCGCCCAGTTGGACTGCCTGATGGTAGGCCGCCGGTTCTGGGTTTTCCCAGGCGAGAGCCGGCCAAAAACCAAACCTCTTGATGGGCCTCCCCGTCCACTGCCAGCCGTAGGCGGGCAGGCGCAAAATGACTTTCCAGGCCGGGACCGCTTCCAGCACCCGGGCGAGGACCTCCCGGCAGCGTCCATCGTCGATGATGGGCCCGGGCCGGGATGGGGCCTTGAGTTCATCATCAAAGCGCAGGATGATCCCGTCGACCTTTTCGGCCAGGGCCCAGTAATCCTCCCCGAACATCCCCCGCCAAGGCCGACCAAGATCCCTTGCCGGTAGGGTCAAGAACAAAAGGAGCTGCCTGCGCAGGGGCTTTAGCCCATCGAGGAGTCTTCCGATGGCGGACACATCGCCAAGGGCCAAGTCGCGAAAATCCAGGATCAATCCGTGGGCGCCCTGCAAGGCCCGGCGCAGCTGCCCAATCAAGTTTTGCCGCGGGCCCCGCCGGCCAACGGCCCGGCGAAAAAGACGACCTTCATAGCCGCCCTTTCCCAGGTTAGTCAGCACGGGCAGCAGGAACAAATCCCGCTCCCGGGCAGCCTCCGCAACTTGCTCTGGAATGGAGCCCACCAGTTCCTGCCTTTCCCCAATCTGGAGCCACAACCCGGCCACTCCGCTCAAGAAGCGGTGGTGCCAAAGCAAGGACTTAAGGCTGCGGTCGCCGTCGGCCATGTAGGCAATGACCAGCCGCTGGGGCAGGATGACCTCCTGTCCTTCGTAGAGATGCTTGAGAGAACGAAGAGAGTTGTAGGCGTAGAGGGCCTCCGGCCGCAGTCCATACCGGCGCAGGATGCGAGTTGGCGTCTCGCCGGGGGCGACGATGTGGACGCGGCGGGTCGGCAGGCGGTTGCCATCCTTGAGCAAGGCAAAGACCTGCTTGCCGGCCACGCCATCTACCTGCAGCCGCATGGCCCGTTGAAACTCCCGCAAGGCCTCATAGGTAAGCCAGCCAAACTGGCCATCGGGGGGACCCGGATCAAAACCCAGATCGGCTAAGAGAGTCTGCAAGGCAGCCACATCAGGGCCCTGCATCCCCAGTTTCAAGACTCGCCCGCCAAGTCTCCTTGGTGTCAAGACGCCCACTCCCACCGGCTTCTTTTTTATCCTATGCAGGCGGGCCGGGCGTCATGTTCAATTGCTGGCGGCGGGCCCGCTGGACGTAGCCTTCTGCCTTGATCCGGGCGGCCTGAATCTCCTCCTGGGTAGGATTGGCACCCAACCGACGACGGAATTCCTCGCCGAAGAGTTTTAGGAACCGCTCCATCTTTTTTGAGCCTCTGATCCCCCATTCCTCGTAGTGCTCTTCGATATAATCGACGATGTCGATTACCAGCTCGCTGATGACCTGTTGGCGATGACTGCGGTTGAGCTGCCTGACCGCGTACCCAACGAGGACTACAACCAGGGGCTCCATCACCCCTTCGCTGGTGATGATCTTGACGGCGTTTACCAGCCAGCTAGGCATCTTTTTCCCCCCTTCAAAGGCTAATGTCAAGCACACGCAAGACATTCTCTATCCGATTGATCACCGTCGCCTTGGCCGAACCGGCAAAGAGCAGACCGACCGCCCTGTTATGCTCATCGAGGACTAAGGATCCGCTGTCGCCCGGCTGGCTCATGTTGGTCGCAATCAGCTGATCTTCAAAGCGGGCCTCCCCCACCTCCCCCATGTTCACCACCAGGGAGGCGTCTACCGCCACGATCTCGCCCCAGGTTACGCCGCTAGACCGGCCGCTTTTTCGCACCCGCTGGCCCACCTTGGCCTCCGCCACCCCCGTCGGAGCCCCAACCTCCAAGATCTCTTTCCTGATCCAGCCCTCTTCCAGGGGCAGGGCGAGGGCGGCATCGACCAGGTTCGCCCCCGTTTGCTTGCGAAAGAGGCGCAGTTCATAACTGGGAAAGATGAATTGCAGCAGCCGGTTGGCTGTGGCCGCCAGGCTCCGCGCCACCTTGCAGGTAGGTTCAGCGGAATCTGTCCGCAAGGCCGCGAAGCGATACAGATGGCCAATTACATCTCCAGGGGAGCGCCCGCCGTCGTACGGCCCCGGCTGGAGGATCTCATCACCGATCCGGGCCCGCGCTCCGTTTCCCCCTTCCAGGTTGGCAAGGACGTGGTTGTTGGATAGGATAAGGAGTTTGCCCGTCCGGCGGTCCTTGACTACCGCCCCAAAGGTCCCTGCCGTTGATCGATAATGGCCGATGCTCATCCCGGGAAAAGCGGGCCGACTCCGGTCGGTGCGGCTCCCATGGAGCACAACCTCCCCGATTTCGATGACATCTGTAACCACCCCGCCGAGTTCCTGCGGCACCAAGTCCCGGGGATGGAGACGGTCGGCATGCTCCTTCTTTTTGACAAAGACTAAGACGGCCTGCTGATCTGTCCGTTCTCCTCCCACATGCTTGAAGCCCACCCCAACCCCGACCACATTCTTCCGGTCGAGGATGGCTGCCCTTGCTTTCCGCGTCAGTTCATATTCCATTTCCACTCCCCCCAAAGCCAAGCCCCTGTTGGTTAATATCTATATATTCCTGGCTGGGAAGGGTGGTGTGAAACATAGGTCTATTGCCCCTAACCGATTGGACGAGGGAACAAAAAAACCCCGGATGGACTCCGGGGCGTTTCCAGAAGATGGGGGAAAGGGACTAAGCTGTCTCCACCATACCGATGCGAGTGTCGCCAATCATCAACTCGACTGTCTCCGTCAGCACGTCAGCGTAAGTGTATGACACGCGGCGGACCGCATTTTGCTTGTCGAGGTAGACCACAAAGACGTTGGGATACGTCCTCTCGAGAATCCCCTCTGCCTCCATGACCTGCCTGCGGCCGCGATTGGCCCGCAATTTGATCTTCTTGCCTACACACGCATCCAGGTCCTTCTTGATCTCGGCGAGGACGTTCCGCTGCTTGGACACTCGACCACCTTCTTTCCGGACTTATTCGGACCTATTTTAGCATAGGGTGGCCATAGTTGTCAAGCATAAATGATAAGTATACCAGAGGTCAGGAAAGGGTGTCAAGTGCATTTCGCTAAATGACTGTGTCAAGAGTTTGTGGGTAAGTCTCCCGATCCCCGAATGGCTGTCAAAGAGGATTATCAAATGTTGCAATCGTGACTCAAACGATGTAGAAAATGTGACATGCCTCCCGACCGAGTTCGAC
>JAAYLV010000047.1 GCA_012521755.1 Bacillota bacterium
GCACTAGATGATTAACAATGATTACGAAAGAGTGAAAAAAGGCACAAGAATATTTGGGCGCCGTCGGACTTCGTTGTCCGCAAAGCCGGCGCCGCAGTAGTATTGTTAGCCTCCCAGGTAAGCTTCCCGTACCTCGTCGGCATGGAGGAGTTCCTTGGCGGGACCTTCCAGGACGATGCTTCCCGTCTCCAAGACATAAGCCCGATCGGCTACCCTGAGGGCCATCCTGGCGTTTTGTTCAACTAGCAGGACGGAGGTTCCCTGTTCTCGGATAGTCTGGATGATGGCGAAGACTTCCTTGACCAGGAAGGGGGCTAGCCCTAGGGAGGGCTCATCGAGGAGGAGAAGTCTGGGCCTTGCCATCAAACCTCTCCCGATGGCGAGCATTTGCTGCTCGCCTCCGCTGAGGCTCCACCCATATTGATTAATCCGTTCCTCCAAGCGGGGAAACATCTTGAAAATCGCCTGTAGATCCCCTTGCATTTCCGCCTCGACTTCTTCCTTTGGTCTGCCTTGTTCTAAGCGGTTGACACCGCCGATCAAGAGGTTTTCCCGCACGGTGAAGGCGGGGAAGACCATCCGTCCCTCCGGGACATGGGCAATCCCGCGGCGGACGATCTCGTCGGGAGGGAGCTGGTCGATCCTTTGGTCGGCGAAGATGACTTGCCCCTGGCTGGGTCGGACCAGTCCGGAGATTACCCTCAGGAGGGTCGTCTTCCCGGCGCCGTTGGCGCCGATCAAAGTGACGATCTCCCCTTCATCCACATGAAGATTGACGTCCGAGAGGGCTTGCACGGTGCCGTAATGACAGCTAAGATTCTCGAGCTTGAGCAGCATCGTCGAATCCCTCCTCTTCATCGTCTTCCCCGAGATAAGCTTCGATCACGTCGGGATTGTGCTGGATCTCCTTCGGCGTGCCTTCCGCGATCTTGCGACCGAAGTTGAGGACGGTTACCCGGTCGGAAATGCCCATGACCACCCGCATATTATGCTCAATGATCACCACCGTGATCCCCGAATCCCGAATCTTGCGGATGACATCGACGATCCGTTCCTTCTCGCTGGGGTTCATGCCGGTAGCCGGTTCATCCAACAAGATTAACGCGGGGTCCGTCGCTAAGGCCCTGGCAATCTCCAGGAGGCGCCGTTCCCCGTGGGGAAGGCCAGAGGTGACGAAGTCAGGTGGACGATTGAGCCCGACAAACTCCAGACACTCCAAGGCCTTCTGCCGTGTATCGTTCATTTCCGCCTTTGCGCTGCGAGGTCGAAACAGGGCGTGGGACAGCTCCGACCGCGTGCGACAGTGTCGACCCACCATCACGTTTTCCTGAATGCTGAGATTGAGAAAGAGGCGGTTGTTCTGGAAGGTGCGGGCAATGCCCAGCTCGGCGATCCGGTGGGGCGCCAGCCGGGTGATCGGCTGGCCGTTGAAATAGACGTCGCCTTCGTCGGGCACGTAAACACCGCTAATCAAATTAAGCAAAGTGCTCTTGCCCGAACCGTTGGGACCAATTAGGCCTCGAATCTCCCCTCGGCTGACTTGGAAGTCAACAGCATCGACGGCCACTAGTCCTCCGAAGCGTTTGGTAACCCCTTTTGTTTCTAGGATGTATTCCATCTATAGCTACCCCCAAAAGCGTCTATTGCCCAGGATAAACCGGCGCATTCTTCTCGCCGAAGAACCTTTGTCTGATCCTGGCGCGCAGCGTCTCCGTGGCTCCCAGGATGCCCTTGGGCATGTAGACTGCCATCACCACGACGGCAGCTCCATAGACCAAGGCTTTGTATTCGTTCATGAACCGCAGCCACTCGGGCACGATGGTCAGCAGCAAGGCGCCGATCACAGGCCCCCCTACATAACCCGAACCGCCGATGAGGACCATGCACAAAACGGTTACGGCTTCTTGAAATACGTACACATTAGGACTGATGTAGCCTACGAAGTGGGCATAGAGGCTTCCGGCTACACCGCCGTAGATAGCGCTGAGGGTGAAAGCTAGGACTTTGTAGCGGAATGTGTTGACACCGATCACTTCCGCGGCCAGTTCATCTTCCCGAATAGCCTGCATGGCCAGCCCTACTCTGGAGTTCTTGATGATGTACGACAGGGCTGTGAGAATGATGACGAAAAACAGGGAGATGTAGTAGAACTTGTGGGGGGTATTGAACCGAATCCCCCAAAGCACGGGCCTGGGAATGCCCGGCAAACCGTCGGCGCCCTTAGTGAGGGATTCCCAGTTCTCCAAGATCAGCCTGGTTATTTCCACAAAGCCGATAGTGGTTACAGACAAGTAGAACCGCTTCAGTCGGCGCATGCTGGGGATGGCCAGCAAAAACCCGATGAGCCCCGTAAACAAGGCCGCAAAGGGCAGTGCCGTCCAGAAGGGCATCTTCAGGTTGATCATGCCCAGGGCTGATGCGTAACTGCCAATACCCCAGAAGGCGACCTGGGTGAAGCCCATCATGCCGGTGTAGCCAAGGTAGATGTTTAGGCCCGCCGCCAGGATCAAGTAGACTGCAGCCAAGTTGAGGACGCTCATGTAATACCTGGATTGGACGACTTGGGGGATTAGCGCGGCGATCACGATTAGCGCCAGATAAAAAAGGCTCTTGCGGTTGATTACACTAGTCACTTGCACTCGTATTGCCCCCCTTCGCTAGACCTTTTCGGCCACGATTTCGCCGAATATGCCCTGGGGCCTAACCAGCAGGAAGAGGATGAGGAGCAAGAAAGCCCACGCATCCCGGTAGGCGGAAGACAGATAGTAGGCGGCGAAAGTCTCTGTCAACCCGACACAAAGTCCTCCGATAATGGCCCCGGGGATGCTGCCGAATCCCCCTACTACGGTGGAAGCAAAGGCCTTGGAGAGAATCTGGGCGATGGCTGGCGAAACGAAAAACAGGGGTGCGGCAAAAATACCGGCGATCGCCGCTAAAATAGTGCTGTAGGCGAAGGTGAAATCGATCATCCTTGGCACCTTGATGCCCATCAGGGCCGCGGTATCTTGGTCTTGGGCCACCGCCCGCATCTTGCGTCCCAGCCAGGTTCGTTTGAAGAATATGGTCTGGAAAAGAAGCAGTGCCATGGTGATGGCGGCGATAGCGATATTCTGCGGTGGGATCCTGGCCCCTAGCAGCTCTAGGGGCGGCCCCCCAAGAAGGGGTGGGAAGAACAAAGGCGCCCTGCCCCAGAGGACGTAAACGCCATCGTTGAGGAAAACTGACACCCCAATGGTACTGATGATGACAATGGTGGTTCCCTGGTCCCGTAGGGGGTAATACGCGATGCGTTCGAACACAACCCCAACAAAACCCATAAGGATTGCGCAGCCGATAACGGACCAGATCACCGGCAGTCCTGCTTTTGTCAGGAACGTAACTCCTATATAGGCCCCAAGCATTACCAAAGAGCCCTGGGCAAAGTTGACCACACCTGCCGAAGTGTAAATCAGGACGATGCCGAGGGCGCACAAAGCGTAGACAAAGCCCATGGCGATACCGCTAAAAACGAGTTGCAAAACAGTGTTCAATGCTCCGCCTCTCCCATCCCCGTGGATTTTGATCCAGCGAGGCGGCCCCGGTGGGGGCCGCCGACGCTTTACTGGTAGGGTTCAAAGTCAACGGTCACAGAGGAGATGAACCGTTCGCCGTCGGGGACGACCTGGATTACGTTGATCGAATGGACCATGTTCTGCCAGACATCGCAGTTTGCCCTCCCTAGGGGCGTCTGCAGATCCTTGGTCTGTCGCAGGGCATCCCGGATGCGCTCCCTAGTTTCCTTGAGGGGCCGCATGTAAACCTGGCCGTTCTCAACCTTGATGACGTCGGCCCGCTCAATGGCATCGACGAAGACGAGCAAGCCTGTGCTGGTCCAGGTGCAGTCGCCGTCGGGCTTTTCGCCCCATTTCTCCTCGAATCTCCGGATGTAGTCCTGCTGATAGGGATCCGTTGTGCTCAAGGTGAAGTCGGCAAGGCTATAGATACCGTAAGCCGTATCGCCCGCGATGTCCTTAGTGGTTCCCGTCGAGTAGGAATTGGAGCCGACAAGATCCAAGTTGTCCAATCCCAACTCTTTCCGCTGCCTCAAGATGATGCCATCGTCCTCCGAACGAGTTCCCCAACCGAAGACGGCGGTGGCGCCGCTATCCCGGATGGCCATCCATTGGGCGGTGTAGTCCTTCGTCCCCGAAGCATACTTCTGGACTGTGACCGGCTCAATGCCATAGAGCTCCTTGAGGGCCCGGCTGGTCTCCTGGTAGCCTCCGGAGCCGAACGCGTCGGAGTCGTGGAGAGCGGCGATTTTCTCATGTCCCAGGCCTTCCACCAAGAACTTGGCCATGGCCGCACCTACGGTCCGGTCATCGCAGCGCACCCGGAACATCCAGGGATTGCGCAGTTCGCTGAGGGACCAGGCGCTGCCCCCGAAGATCGCGGGAATCTCCTCTTCCTCGATGATGGGAGCCAGGGCGTGAACCATCGTGCTGCGGACGGTAGCGAAGGTGACAACCACTTCATGGTCATAGAGGAGCTTGTTCAAAGCAGCGATGGCGCCTGGATTGGTTCCCATGTCATCTTCGTAGATGACTTTGATGGGCAGTACGCCGTGGATGCCGCCGGCCGCGTTGATCTCATCGAGAATGAGTTCAAGTCCCTTCCTCTGCTTCTCACCGGTGAGGGCTACGTCACCCGTCATGTGCAACACTTTACCGATCTTGAACTCATTAACCGGTATCCATTTCTCCGCGGACACTGTTCCCAGTAGGCCCACAACTAGCATGAGGGCTGCTGTTAGGGTTGCGATGAGTCGACGTTGCATTAGGTATTACCGCTCCTTTCAAGATTGAATGTAAAATAGATGTTCAACAATGAGTGTCTAATTCCTGCAACCGTGGAAGTGGAGAAAAAGGGGGAACATAGGGCCTATTCGCGAAAGGATGCACAAACTTCTGCGAGATTGTCAGGATAGACTGATGGCCACGGAGCCGTTGGACACCTAGAGGATTGGAGATAAAGATCGCAGAAGGTTATTGGCAGGAGGGATAGGATTGACAATTATTGACTTGACTTTGCCCCTTTCCCAAGACTTGCCGACCTGGCCGGGGGACCCGCCGGTCGAGCTTCGAACCTATGCCGGCCCTGAGTATCGGATAGGGACGATCACCATGGGCACCCATAGCGGCACCCACATGGATGCCCCATGCCATTTCATCCAAGGGGGGGCCTCCCTGGACATGGTCGACCTTAATCGCTGTGTGGGCAGGGCCGCCGTGCTCCCCTTGGGGAAGCTAGAGCCTGGCGCAAGGATTACCCGGGAAACCCTGCTGCCTTACCAAGATGCTCTGCAAAGTGGGGGGATGGTCCTGCTGCAGACGGGTTGGAGCCGACGGATCAAGGAGGACTACTTCACCGCTTTTCCCTCCATCGAGCCTGATTGTGCCCAGTGGCTCATCGACCAAGGGATCTCTTTGCTTGGAGTTGAACAGCCCTCTCTCCACGTCCAGCTAGACACGTTAGTCCACCGGATGTTCCTGTCGGCTGGGATCATCATTGTCGAAGGTCTGACCAACTTGGACCTAGTTCCTAATGGAGGGTTGGTGGCTATCCTGCCCCTGCGGCTGATGGAGGCGGACGGAGCCCCCGTGCGGGCTGTATGTATTCTTGAGGACTGACTAGGAAAACAAGAGCCTGGGGAAGGGCAAAGACTTTAGTCCCTGGACCTGGTGGGCTGATATGCCTGTGACTTTGGGTATGGCAACATGTACTGGGGAGATGCGGTCGGGGAATTCCCCGACCGCGGCCTGTTAAGACAAGTCTCTGACGACATCGATGGTGTAAAGAACATCGTCCCGGGAGATGTGCCGGTGGGTCACCATGCGAATGGCCGTTTCGCTGACTCGGTGAACTAGGATGTTCTTTGCGGCCAGCTTATCCACGAAGGCCGCCGCACCGCTTTTTACTTTGAAGCGAATGATATTGGTCTGGACGGTGGAGAGGTCAAGGTCGATGTCGGGCAGTTCTACCAAAGCCTCGGCCAGGAGCCTGGCGTTGGCATGGTCGTCGGCCAGGCGGTCGATCATGGTCTCCAGGGCAACAATTCCCGGCGCCGCGATGATCCCCGCCTGGCGCATGCCGCCGCCGAGCACTTTGCGCACCCGCCGTGCTTTGGCGATGAATTCCTTGGTGCCGCACAATACTGCCCCGACAGGACAGCTCAAACCCTTGGATAAACAGAAAGTGACCGAGTCTACCTGGGCCGCGATCTCCTTGGCCTCTACCCCGAGGGCAATGGCCGCATTGAAAATTCTAGCACCGTCGAGGTGGACCTTCAGTCCATGCTCCTCCGCGACCTCCTTGACGGCCTTCATCTGCTCGATGGTGATGACAGTGCCGCCGGCGCCGTTATGGGTGTTCTCGAGACAGATGAGACTAGTACGGGGGTGGTGCTCGTTGCCTTTGTCCCTGATGGCCTTCTTTACGTCATCCGGGTCCAAAGCGCCTTTATCCCCGGGAATCAGGTGGGGCATACAGTTGGCCACCGCGGCTATGCCGCCGGCCTCCGAGGTGAAAATGTGGGCGTTTGCCTCCATGATCACCTCATCGCCCTTCTGGGTGTGGGAGGCCACCGCGATCAGGTTGCCGGCAGTACCGCTGGTGACCAACAGGGCCGCCTCCTTGCCCATCTTGGCTGCAGCCATCTCCTGGAGTCGATTAACTGACGGGTCTTCGTTTTTCACATCATCTCCCAGGGGGGCGTTCATGATCGCCTCCAACATTTCCTTCGTCGGCAGAGTCACTGTATCACTGCGATAATCAATAAAGTTTGCCATCGGCAAGGACCCCTTTCCGCTCGTTGTCGCTCCTTGTTGCTGAATTGCCTTTCTTCCCTGTCTATTCACCCTTCGCGTAGGGATCTCCTGTCAGTTGGAATGGCGCTTATCTAGGAACAGGTGTGGGCTGCAGGCAGCATGTCAGCTGCAACAAGGGATTGGCTATGCTGGGGCGAGGGGCGCCGGGTTAAAACAAAAAGATTAAGAGGAATCGAAAGAGTCTGGGAAGAAGTATTTGAGGCGAGATATCTGAGAAGGCAGGGGAGTGTATGGGTGTAAGAAAAATTCAACACATACTGAATGTTATCTTGCGCACCCTGATCGTTGTCATGGGTGCCTCCATGTTCGTTACCGTTGTCTTGGGGGTTTTCTTCCGTTACGTGCTCAACAAACCATTAGCTTGGACTACTGAGGTCGCCACCTATTTGCTCATCTGGTCTACTTTGGTTGGAACCTATTACGTCCAACAGGAAAATGCCCATGTCCGTGTGGCGTTCGTTGTTGACAAGTTGTCGGGTCGGCCCCGCAGGATCGTCAACATCATCGGCAACATCGCCGTTCTAGTGTTTCTAGTGGTGATGGGCAAAGAAGGGTGGCTGTTGGCCATGAGAATGGCCCGCATCAGGACGCCTGCCCTGCGGATATCCATGTCAATTCCTTTTCTCAGCATTCCTGTTGCCGCCTTTCTGATGGCCGTGCCGTGTTTAATCGCCATCGGTACGGAGCTGATTGAGGTAGCTGCGGACAAAGGTCCAAGGGGGGAAGGGGTGGCCAAATGATCGTCTTTCTGTTAGTCGGTGTTTTGGCAGTGACCTTGATGATGGGCATTCCTATTGCCTTTTGCATAGGTTTGGCGACAATGGTAGCACTAGCCGTGCAAGGTACGCCCTTTACTGAAATACCTCGCAACATGTTCGCAGGTTTGAACTCCTTTCCTTTGCTCTCTATGCCTTTGTTCATCTTGGCTGGCGACATCATGCTGCGGGGCCGCATCACCAAGATGCTCTTAGACGTTTCCGATCTGGCCGTGGGCCGGATTGTCGGAGGATTGGGCCACGTCAACATCCTTGCCAGTATCCTTTTTGCCGGGATAACGGGCATGGCCACGGCTGATACAACCGCCCTCGGCTCCGTCTTGATTCCGGCTATGGTCGAGCGAGGGTATGAACGGGATTACAGCACGGCGATAACAATCGCTTCCTCCATCATCGGCCCGATTATCCCCCCTAGTTTGACCTTTGTCATTTATGCCCTGGCCGTTGGACAAGTGTCTATCGGGGGGCTTTTCCTGGCGGGGGCTGTTCCTGGGCTCTTGATGGGTTTAGGGTTGATGGTGGTCCACTACTTCATCAGCCGGAAGCGAGGCTATGAGAAGCGGGAACACCCTATCCCTTTGGCCCAGGCGCTGGTCATTATCAGAGAAGGTTTCCTGGCCCTGCTGATGCCGGTGATCATCATCGGGGGGATCCTGACCGGGGTATTCACAGCCACCGAAGCCGCGGGCGTGGCCAGCTTGTATGCGATGGTAGTCTGCTTATTCGTTTTCCACACCATCACCTGGCGGGATCTGCCCGACATAATCCTCAACATGGTCAAGGTCAGCGCCATGATCGCCTTGATCCTAGGCACAAGCAAGGGCTTCTCGTGGGTTTTAACCACCCAAAACATACCCCAATACATCGGGGGTGTGCTCACGGGTCTAACCGACAGTCCAGTCGTCTTTCTGATGCTCGTTAACATCATCTTGTTAGTCATCGGGTGTCTTGTTGATACGTATCCAGCCATCCTCATCTTTGCGCCCATCTTCCATCCTATTGCCCTCAGTTATGGCATACATCCCTTACATTTCGGCGTTGTCATGTGTGTCAATCTGTTGATCGGACTTAATACCCCGCCGGTAGGTACGGGTCTTTTCCTGGGAGTGGCGATCGGCAAAGTCTCGCTAGAAGAATTGGTCAAGGCGGTCATGCCCTTCAATCTAGTTGAAATGGCGGTCCTGTTGGTCCTTACCTATGTCCCGACCTTGAGCCTCTGGCTGCCGAGCGCGGCCGGTTTTCGTTAGACAAAATCGAAGGGGGGCAGGAGCGACTTACAGCTTCTTGAGGGAGCCGGGGAAGTGGACATGAAGGAGGGGGATTGTCATGGGGAAGCCAAAAGGATTGTGTTTACTGCTCGGGCTGTTGCTGGTTCTATCCCTAGGTGCGCATGCACAGCAAGTCTATCATATTAAAATGGGTCACGTAGAGCCTATTGGTACACCGCTAGATCAAGGATGGAATGTGTTTAAACAATATGTGGAAGCAGAAAGCGGCGGGCGAATCAAGGTCGAAATCTATCCCGCCTGTCAGCTCGGAGGGATGGAGGAGCTCTTCCAATCGGTGATGACCGGGACTTTGCAAATGGCCCAAGGGGATGAGGGAGCGATGGCTTCCTACTATGAACCATTCCTCGTCGCATCCATCCCTTACTTGTTCCCCAACGAAGAGGTGGGCCTGCGGTTCTACGACAGCCAGTTCTTCCAGCAGGTGATTAATAAGGGTTTGATCGAGCACACGGGGGTAAGGTTCCTGGCCGGGGCCTCCTACGGGTTTCGCTGCTGGACAAATAATGTTCGGCCTCTCAAGGAAGTCAAGGACTTCGAGGGTCTCAAACTGCGGGTCATGGCCACACCCCTATTCATCAAGTACGTCGAGGCCTTAAAGGGAGGCGCAACCCCGATCTCCTTTGCCGAGCTGTATTCGGCTTTGCAGCAGGGGGTGGTGGATGGTCAGGAAAACCCTGTCAGCGTTATCTGGGATCAGCGACTCTACGAAGTGCAGAAGTACCTGACGGTCGATGAACACGTATTGGGCGTCAATTCGATGCTGATCAACGAAGACTTCTATCAGAGTCTGCCCGACGATCTAAAGATGATCATTCTGACGGGAGCCCGCCTATCGGCCAAAGTAGAGACTGGCGGACGCACATATCAGAACCGCATCGCGATCCTAGACATCCTGCGGAAGGAAGGTATGGAGATTTATGTTCCCACCGCGGAGGAGAAAGAACGCTTCAAGGAAGCCTCCCAAGAGCCGGTGGTTGATTGGTTGAAGACGATTATCGGGGAAGAGCTGGTCCAAAGGACCTTTGAGGTAGTAGAGGAAATCAAAGCCCAAATGGCCGCGGAGACCAAACCTTTTTGAGCTTGTTGGGTGCGGGGGCTCCCTCGCACCCTCGATAGGACATGTAAGGAGGGGGAGGAGCCCATGCGTTCACGGGAACTAACGGAGTTTGCCGGCAAGTACATGGCGGGAGGAGTGTCTTCATCAATCCGGGTCAATCGGGCCATCGGTCGGCCCTTGTTTATGGCCAAAGGCGATGGGCCTAAGGTCTGGGATGTAGATGGCAACGAGCTATATGATCTTAACAATTCCCACGGAGCAACCATCTTGGGGCATAATCACCCAAAACTTCGGGCCGCCGTGGAGAAAGCCCTCGACATGGGGGTTATTTGTTCGTACGAAACAGAGTATCAAAGCCAGCTGGCCCAGAAAATCTGCAGCATGGTCCCGGCGTTGGAAAAGGTCCGCTACACTTGCTCGGGCACTGAAGCTACCATGCACTTAGTGCGGCTGGCGCGGGAGATCACCGGCAAGGATAAGATCATCAAGTTTGAAGGCCACTTCCATGGCTACCATGACTACGTCCAGTTCAGTTCGTCGCCCCCTTTACAGGAGGCGGGCCCCCCCGATTCCCCCACACCCTATTGCCAGTCCGGGGGCATTCCCGGCATTATCGCCGACCTAATTATCGTAGTTCCCTTCAATGATGTGGACGCGGTGGAGAGGGCCATCGAAGAAAACAAAGATGATGTGGCGGCGGTCATCCTTGAACCCATCAACTACAACTCGGGCTGCATCGTCCCCACCAGGGAATACATGGAGGCCCTTCGCCGGTTGACTAGGGATAACGATGTCTTGCTCATTTTCGATGAGGTTCTTTCTGCTTTCCGGACCAATCCGGGTTGCGCCCAGGAGTACTTTCAGGTGGTTCCGGATCTTTGCGCCATCGGCAAGTGCGTCGCGGGCGGCTACCCCTTGAGCGTCTTCGGAGGAAAGAAGGAATTCATGGATCATCTGCGACCACTAGGGCGATCGGAGCACAGCGGCACCTACAATGGACACCTGGTTCCAGTCCTGGCGGCCCTGGCTTGTCTTGAGGAAATTGACAGCCCCGGCTTTTTTGACCATGTAAACCAGCTGGCCGATAGGTTCTACAATGGACTAGACCAAATCTTTAGGGAGACGGGCCTGGGAAGGGTTCAAGGCTTAGGCGCCCGCTTCGGCATGTATTTTGGGATCGATGAAGAAGTGACCAACTATCGGCAAGCCGCCAAGAGCGACCCGGAGCTGTCCCTCAAGTTCACCGCGGCAGCCATCAACAATGGCGTCTACATCGCTGATTATGGCGGCAAAGCGGCCCACCATGGGTTCTCCGCCGCCTACACCCTAGCCGATATCGATGAGGTCCTCAATCGTCTGCAAGATGCCGCCCGGCAAGTTAGGCAAGGCTAGTATTCGGCCTGGCCCATCGAGGGCCAGGCTGCCTTCATCTTCTTCCTTTGCTGAGTGACTAGAAAAAAATAGAGCCGGTTTGCAGGAACTCGGCCTGGCCTATTGAAACTACATGGAAAAACAGCTGGTCAGGGTTAGACCGGCAAAGGCACGAGCTATGCTGGTATCCGAGTACGGGGGGGTAACATGGCGGAAGCCAGCATAGCTTAAATGAGTTATCTTTGTGAGGAACGTGAGGAAGGAGATGAACTTCAGTGCAAAGCATTGTCCCCTTTCAAGAACCGGTGACGAAGTCCATCGCTTACGTCAAGGACAGTTGCAGGCGACTTGGCCTTACGGAAGAGGAAACGAATGCGATCTGTGATCCCCAGGAGGTTCGGTTGTTCAAGCTGCCCTGCAATGTATTGGGTGAAACGGTCATTTTCCCTGGGATCCTCTGTCTGCACAATAATGCGCGGGGGCCGTACAAAGGCGGCATCCGCCTCGATGGAAGTGTGGACATCTATGAAACCATCGAGCTGGCCCGGGTGATGACCTTAAAGACAGCAGTTACCGATATTGAATTTGGCGGCGGCAAGACAGGTATCCGGGTCGATTGGCCGCAGGTTTTGGCCAAGTACGGCAAGAAGTCGGACGACTGGGCTTTCATGAGGGTTATTGCCCGGAGCGTCATCGAAAAGTACGCCCAACTCTATGGGGATTTGTTTAGCAAACACATTTACGTCCCCGCTCCCGACATGGGAACCGGGCCGACGGAGATGGCGATCATCTACAACTATACTCAGGATCCGGCTTCCGTTACGGGCAAAGCCGAAGGAGTGGCCGGATGGCTTCCCGGCCGCAAAGAAGCGACGGGCCTGGGAGTTGCCTGGGTGACGAAGCTTTATGTGGAAGAGGTCCTGGGGAAGGACATTTCCCAGATGACCGTTGCCGTCCAGGGCTTTGGCAACGTGGGCAGCCATGTGGCCAAGTACATTTATGAGATGGGCGCGAAGATTGTGGGTATCAGCGATGTTTTCGGCGGCCTGTATGATGCCAAGGGCATTCGGGTCGACCAGCTGTTGGACCATGTGGCGAAGAAGGGAACGGTCGTTGGTTTTGAAGCGGAAAGCATTTCCAACGATCAGCTGCTCCGACTCCCGGTGGACATCTTGATCCCCGCCGCCGCCGGGCACGTCATCGGTGTCGACGAGGCTAAGGAGGTCCAAACCAAGCTCATCGTGGAGGCAGCCAACGTTCCCATCACCCTCGATGGGATGGAGATTCTAAACAGCCGAGGCATTCCCGTCATCCCCGATATTATTGCCAATTCCGGCGGCGTAGTAGCCTCCATGGAGGAATACTCCCGCTCCCTGACTGCCATGCTGCGGACTAAGGAAGACGTCTTCGATGTGATCAGGCATAAACTGGAGAACTCCCTGCGAGGGGCGCTGGCCGTCGCCGAGGAACAGAAGATCGATCTTTGCCGGGCTGGGGTTGAGCTCGCCGTCCAGAGGGTATATCAGTCAATGAAGAACAGGAACCAAATTTAAGGAGTTGTCTCTGGCTGAAGAATTGCCAAATAGGAAGCTGTAGGGCTTCTCCGTCCTTTCTAGATTGATATCCCGGTGTGAGCAACCTGCGCAGGAAATGGAGGCAAGACAAAGAAGAATTCAAACAAGCCAGTGCGATTCAAAACTCAAAGACTTCGGATAAGGATGGATTCTAAAGGAGGTTGGCTGACATCACCCCGGTATGCCGATGATGGGGGAGCTGTTTGTCTTGGCGGTGCAACAGTACTTTGCAACTAGAAGGGAGCTATTGCCATGTCTGTCTACGATCGTATTGCCAAACTGGGTTTGGAAGTGCCACCAACCCCTAAACCGGCCGGGGCTTATGTGCCAGCGGTTATTGCGGGCAAGTTGGCCTTCTCGTCGGGCCAGACCAACACTGTTGACGGCGTGCCCACGGTGAAAGGGAAGGTAGGTCGGGAAGTGACCCTTGAGGAAGCCTATCAGGCAGCCAGGGTAGCGGTTCTAAAATGCCTGGCCTGCCTGGAGTCCGCTTTGGGGAGCCTCGATCGAATTGAGCGCATCGTCAAGGTTACCGGGTATGTGGCCTCCGCGGAAGGATTCGGTGAGCAGCCCCGGGTGATCAACGGCGCATCCGAGCTGCTTCTGGAAATATTCGGCGAGAGGGGACAGCACGCAAGGGCTGCTTTGGGCGTGGCGGAGCTTCCCTTCGGAGCCCCGGTGGAAGTTGAGTTGATTGTTGAGATTGCTGATTGAGGTATTGAGGTACTAATTACTGCAGTTAACAGGGGCTCGTACAAGCTGCGAGCCCCTGTCAGTATTTGGCCTCTTGGCTATTCGAGCCTGTCTATGGACGACTACCTAATGTCGTCCCCTCTTCCCTATGTCGGTGCCAATCACGGCTCTCGCCCGGTCTCGGTAGTAGGCCGGAGAACCCCCGTGTCTCAATCCATCTCAACCTGGCGGTCTACTCGGGATATGAAACGTTGCCGCACATCAACGTTCTGGTCGGAACATCTCCTATGTTCAGCGCTCCGCCTTAGCCTGCCATCGCAAGGCGGCACCACTTAGACTGCCACAAGTGGGATCCCTATGGGGTTCTCAAGTTCAGTAACATTGACTCTGCATAGTATATCGGCAACCTTGGTGCGCAAAGAGGGAATTAGGAAAGAGGGGCGTATTAACAGACGTCGCCGGTATGGACCGTTTTTTCTTCCAGCTCTCAGTTATTGATGTGTTTGACCGAGAAGTGATGGCCTATCACTTAGGACTGTGCTGCACTGCCAAAGATGCTGTGCGGGTACTTAGAAGGGCAGTGGCTAAACGGGGACTTAGCGCTCGCTGCCAGCTGATTCTAAGGACGGACAATGAACCATAATTTATCGCTCACGCTTTCGCCAGCACCTGTGAGGAGCTAGGGATAAGCCATGAGCGGATCCCGACAAAGACGCCCAATATGAACGCTTACATCGAGGCGTTTCATGCCATCCTGGAGGAGGAATGCTATGGGCTGAACGAGTTTGAGAGCTTCCTCGATGTCTACACCGTAGTCAGCGAATACATGCAGTATTACAACCAACGACGCATGCACGACAGTCTGAAATACATGACCCCTAGTCAGTTTCACCAAATGTTTCGTAATGGTGTTGCGGCAGGACAAGCAATTGTAGCGTAATGTCCAATATTGGGGGGGTCAGACCGCATACCTTGCAGCCCCTGGACTTGGATTGTTTGCGTTCCGCGGCGCTGGAGACGAATCTGATCGTTACTGTTGAAGAGCATTATGTTGTAGGTGGTCTTGGCAGCGCTGTCTTGGAGGGTCTTAGTGAACTAGGCATTTCGGCGCCTGTCATAAGAATTGGAATCCCCCACTTGTTTCCGATCATCGGGCCGACCAATCAGCTCAGAGTCCACTATGGTCTATGTGCTGACAATATCGTTAGGAAGGTCAAGGCTTTTTCTGAGATCTAGAGCTGAAGTCGCAAAAAGGATTGTTGGGGATCGCATCGAATTGCATGATCATACAATTATAGAAATGCCACAACCGTGAGACTTGACAATGATTAATTGCCCGTTGACAATTGCTATCACTCGGGAGGAGGAGACATGTGTTAGATCACCCTGAGAGTAGTCCAGTATTCTATCGCGACATGACGAAGGACTATCCGGTCATGGACCGGGGGGAAGGGGTTTACCTCTTCGATGAACAGGGGAACCGCTACCTAGATGCTGCGGGCGGCATAGCGGTGGTGAACATCGGCCACGGCGTCGCCGAGATCGCTGAGGCAGCGGCCAGGCAAGCAAGACGGCTTGCCTTTGCCTACAGCGGAACTGGCACTTCCCGACCTCAAATAGACCTGGCGAAAAGGCTGGCCGCCATGGCCCCCCAGGGTATGGGCGAAGTCAAAGTCTTCTTCTGCTGTGGGGGCTCGGAGGCTACGGAAACGGCCCTCAAATTAGCCCGTCAGTACTACTTGGCGAAGGGGATGGGAGGAAAGTATAAGTTTGTCGGCCGGTGGCAGGGATACCATGGCAACACTATAGGGGCCTTGTCCATCACCGGCCGGACCCAGTGGCGGGAGCCTTTTCTGCCGTTGCTCCTTGGTTTCCCCCACATCTGCCCCCCCATCTGTTATCGGTGTCCGTTGGGCAAGACATATCCCGAGTGCAGCGTTCAGTGCGCCTGGGAACTCGAACAGGTCATCCATCTTGAGGGTGCCGATGCCATCGCTGGATTCATGGCCGAGCCCATCATCGGGACCTCAGCGACGGCAGTAGCCCCTCCGCCCGAGTACTACCATATCATTCGCTCTATTTGTGATGAACACGACATCCTCATGGTCGACGATGAAGTCATCACGGGCCTTGGCCGGACTGGGAAAAACTTTGGCATCGATCATTGGGATGTAGCCCCCGACATTATTACCACCGGCAAAGCCCTCAGTGGGGGGTATGCGCCGCTGGCTGCGGTCATCGTCGCCGAGAGAGTATGGCGAACCTTCTGGGACGAAGGAGAAGTATTCTATCATGGCCATACTTATGTTGGTCATCCCTTGAGCTGCGCCATCGGCGATGCTGTTCAGGGCTACATTCAAAAACACAACCTTATCCAGCGTTCCGCCGATATGGGAGCGGTCCTCCTAGAGAGACTCAAAGGACTCTTGGATCTGCCTTATGTGGGCGAAGTTCGGGGCAGGGGAATGCTCCTGGGCGTTGAACTGGTGAAGAACAAAGATACTAAGGAGCCCTTCCCCCGGGAAGTCGGCTTTGCCCAACAAGTTGCCGACCGGGCTATGGAACTAGGGGTCATCGTTATCCCTGGGGTGCAAGGGACGGCTCCCGGGCTTGCTGGCGACCACTTGCAGATAAGTCCGCCTTTCATTTTCGATGAAGAAGATGGAGCCTTGCTGACGGAAGTACTACGACAAGCTATTCTTGAAATCGGGGAAGATCTAACAGGGCCCTCGCCCATCTAAACTACATACTAAGGAGTCCCGATGCAGATGAAGAAGACAATAACGGATAGAGTATCATGGGTTGGCAAAGTCGATTGGGAGCTGACAACATTCCATGGGGAGGAGTACTCGACTTGGCGGGGCTCATCCTACAACTCCTACTTGGTGCGGGACGAAAAAACTGCCCTCATCGACACTGTCTGGCTGCCCTTTGCCGAAGAGTTCGTCTCCAACTTGAAGCAGACGGTGGATTTGAACACAATCGACTACATCATCGTCAATCATGCGGAGATCGACCATAGTGGGGCCCTGCCGCTGCTCATGAAAGAGATCCCAGATAAACCTATCTACTGCACCAAAAACGGCATCAAGTCCCTCCAAGGGCATTATCATCAGGACTGGAATTTCGTCCCCGTCAAGACGGGCGATACTATCCAGCTGGGCAGCACGAGCTTGGTCTTCGTCGAGGCCCCCATGCTCCATTGGCCCGACTCCATGTTCACTTACATGACCGGTGAAAACATCCTGTTCAGCAACGATGCCTTCGGACAGCATTATGCCACTGAGCTGTTGTACAACGATCTGGTCGATCAATGTGAGCTGTTCGCCGAAGCCATTAAGTACTACGCCAACATCCTGACGCCCTTCAGCAGTCTGGTCACCAAAAAGATCAATGAAGTGTTGGATCTTGGGTTGCCGGTCGATATGATCTGCCCCAGCCACGGTGTCATTTGGCGAAAAGACCCGCTGCAAATAGTGCAGAAGTACTTGGCATGGGCTGATAGCTATCAAGAAAACCAAATCACAATAGTCTACGACACAATGTGGAATGCCACCCGGCGGATGGCTGAAGCTATCGCTGAGGGCATCCAAGAATCGGATGGGTCGGCAACGATCAAGTTGATGAATGCAGGCAAAGAGGACAAGAACGACATCATTACCGAAGTTTTCCGCTCCAAGGCGATTCTGGTTGGCTCGCCCACCATCAATCGGCGGTACCTTTCGTCCATCGGTGCTTTCTTCGAGATAATTAGGGGTCTCCGGTTCAGCGGCAAGAAGGCGGCTGCCTTCGGCAGTTACGGATGGAGCGGTGAAAGCGTCAAGCTGATGGCGGAAGACCTCGCCGAGGCAGGCTTCGAGCTGGTCGATGAGGGCTGCCGGGTCATGTGGAAACCGGATGGGGATGCCCTCGATGCTTGCCGGGACTTCGGACGTCGATTTGGACAAGCTCTGTAGGACTATCACCGTCGATCAGGCCCTAGGGTCTGATCGACGGCTGTATGTGAAAGATCTGCCCTAGAACTCTCCTTGTTCTATCCTGGCTTGGTTTGGTGAAGTAGACCCGGGAGACGGGCTCTAGGAAGGGATAACGTATTCTGCCTTGGCTAACCTCCTACTTGCACCTGCAATCCTTCCTGCTCGGCCCTCCTTTTGAGGGCCTCCATTTCTTCCTTCGTTATTTCACTGCGCACTGCTTGAAAGGGCTCTCTGTCCAACAGTCGATACTTCCCTTCCCCGAAGCGGTGGAAAGGCAGGAGATGGAGTTCCTTAATACCGAGGAGTCGACCTTGGCGGGCAATAGCAACAATGTCGGCTTCGTTATCATTGAAGCCGGGGATGACCGGGGTGCGCAAGATGATGTTCCTCGTTCGCCGGCTTAGCTTCTCCAGATTGGACAGGATCAGCCGGTTGTCTTGACCGATCCATTGACGATGTACCTCGGGATCCATGTGCTTGAGGTCATACAAGAAAAGGTCGGTGTAGGGGAGGACTTTTTCAAAGCTTTCCCAGGGCACATGGCCGGCCGTCTCGACGGCAGTGTGCACGCCTTTGGCCTTGGCAGCCTGGAGGATGGCCGCGGCGAAGGCCCCTTGAGCCAACGGCTCACCTCCTCCCAGGGTCATTCCGCCCCCTGAGTTGGCATAAAAGGCAGCATCCTTGAGAACCTCTTCCAGGACTTGGTCGACAGTCATGGAAGCTCCTTTCATGACCCTTGCCTGCGCGTAACAAACTTGGCAGCAGGTCCCACATTCCTGGCAAAGGTCCCGGCGGAAGGTTAGCTGCCCATGATTCATACGGACGGCCTCGTGGGGACAGATTTCCAAACAGGCTTGACAGCCGATGCACTTTTCGGGCTGAAATAGCAGCTCTGGCCGAAACCTCTGGGATTCTGGATTAGAGCACCATTTGCAATGGAGGGGGCATCCCTTGAGAAATACTAGTGTTCGTATACCTGGTCCATCATGGATGGAAAACCTTTGCACATCAAAAACGATTCCTTCCGTTGTCACAATGGCTTCTCCCTTCCCAGACGAATTAGCAAGCCCCTCACTACCGAAGGCTACTTGCCAGCTCCTTAGCCAACCCTTGAACCACCACTTCTTCGTCCCCGGCCCGTAGGCTTATTGGATTTACGATCAAGATGCCTTGATGGAGGAGCTGTTCATTGAAAGCAATGCGGGGATTGCCATAGCGTAGACTGGTGGATATTTCCCAAGGGGAACGCTTCAAGCAAGCTTCATCGAGCTTGATCTGCAGCAGGGGAGTAGGGGCATCAAGGACTAGTCTCACCTTGTCGACTCCCGCCAGGCCTTCAACCTTGCTGGCCATGTGACGGAGTAGTCCCACCATTTGGTCATGTCTTTTTTCCGCATCGACAAAGTGGCGCAGGGCCACCATCAGGCCGACGATTTCTTCTTTCGACACCTTGAACCCCCGACCTATTCCATGGTAGGGCATGCCTTGGAGGGCTTCCTTAGGGAAAAGCAGCCTGGGTGGATTCCAAGCCTCCCAAGGCACATCCAAGTCCACCATTTGCAAAGCTGCGGAAGCCACCAGCTCCCTCTTGCCGCACAAAATGCCCGTACCCTGGGGTCCGCCAATCGCCTTGCCTCCGCTAAAAATCACCAGATCAGCTCCCTCTGCGATGAAACGACGCAGATTCTCCCGTGGCGGCAGTTGGGCGGCCGCATCCACGATGACGGGAAGACCATAGCGCCTAGCGACTGCAACTAAGGCCTTAAGGCTCATCCGTTCCTCGCGGCGGGCCAAGTAAAAAATGGCGGCGGTGCGATCGGTGACCGCTTCGGCAAAGATCTCGGGCTCAATTCCCCGCACGCCTGCCCCGGCCGCCCAGTCGTCGACTCCTACATCGATGAGCTTGGCTCCGGCAAGGGTCAAAGCCCGATCGTAGGCATTGCGGTGGGAACGGGCGATAAGAATCTCATTGGGGATGCCTTGGGAATCGGGAAGCTGTCGCATCTTGGCCACATCGAGGCGGGCCAGACACGCCGCGGCAGCCAAAGTCAATCCTGCGGAAGCGCCGGAGGTCACCAACCCGCTTTCTGCACCGGTGACTTTCCTAATCAGCTGGGCTGCCCGCTCCAGGAGATCCTCGACATAAACACTTGCTTTACCAGCCTTCGCCATCGTCTCCGTCACCACCTCAGCAAGGGGAGGCCCCCCCAGGCGGGTTGCTGTACCTGCAGCATTGACGACGATGGGGACATTTAATTCTTCATAAATACATCCCATTCCTATCCCTTCCTAAGAAAGTTGTCTATTCATAAGACATATTCTCATAGTGGGGCACGGTCTCCTTGTAGTAAGGAACAGATGGGCTGGTCTTTGGGAATTCCGGTAATCAGAAAAGTAAGTTTGTAATAGCAGGAACTTAGTTAACCATGGCGAAAACCAATACATCAAACGCAACCATTTGTCTTTCGCAAGGATACATAAAGGGAAACGAATGTACGATAGTGCAGGGACTTGAGTGACTGTCCCCAAGTTCTTAGGAGAAGTCGCATCTTTCTTGAAGGGTAGAGTGTCGACAATTGATGGAAAGGGGAGATGCCAAGGGGATTAGAGGTTCGGTTTCC